>JAPLGJ010000133.1 GCA_026390215.1 Caldisericota bacterium | reverse complement strand
GATACGTGGATGAACTCCGAGACCTCGTGGATCTGGGACATGATCCACAGCGATCAACGCCGATTCGTCAGGCTTCTTCCAGGCCTCAATGGCTCTGCCGGCGACGCACTGCTGCGAGAGATCCTGCTCGAGGAGAGTTCTGACTGGCCTTTCCTCATCACGACAGGTCAGGCTCGTTCATACGGGATGTCGAGGTTCCTGGAACATCATCGCAAGGTTCGAGACCTGCTCGCAGCAGCAGAAGGGGAACCATCCGACACCTCTGAACAGGAAGGGTCAGCAGACCATGTCTTTGAGCATCTGCATCTTGACGACCTGAGGGGAATGTGATGCCCGAGCTGCGCAAAGACCCGATCATTGGGCGGTGGGTCATCATTGCCACCGAACGTGCACTGCGCCCAGGCAACTTCAAGACAGACAAGGAGGACCGTCTGGCCGATCTGTCCAAGTGTCCATTCGAATCCGGGAACGAGGCAAGCACGCCGCCGGAGATCCTCTCATACCGTAGTGCCGACTCCAGGCCCAATGAGCCGGGCTGGTGGGTGCGCGTCGTCCCCAACAAGTTCCCGGCGCTGAAAGTCGAAGGCACGATGGACAAACGCGGTGAGGGCATGTACGACATGATGAACGGCATCGGCGCGCATGAGATCGTCATTGAGACTCCCAACCATGACGTGGAAATGGCGCTGATGCCTGAGAACCAGATCAAGGAAGTGCTGTGGGCCTGGCGCGACCGCATCGTCGACCTCGCCCGCGACAAGCGATTCAAGTATGCCATGGTGTTCAAGAACAAGGGCGCACGGGCCGGTGCATCTCTGCAGCATCCCCACTCCCAGATCATTGCCCTCCCCATCGTGCCCTTGAGTGTCCAGGAAGAACTGACTGGCGCTCTGCAATACTATGAGTACAAAGACCGATGCGTCTTCTGTGACCTCATCCAGCAAGAGCTTTCCGACCGCAAGCGCGTCATCGAGGACAGTGAACGGTTCATCAGTGTCGTGCCGTTTGCCCAGCGCTTCCCGTTTGAGACGTGGATCTTGCCCAAACAGCACGAAAGCGATTATGCGCGGACAACCCGGAACGACGTTATGGAACTCGCGGGCCTTCTGAAACGCACCCTGCAGCGGCTGCGCGGAGCACTTGACGACCCGCCCTTCAACCTGGTCCTCCACATGGCACCTCTCAACACGGAGAGTCTTGCCCATTACCACTGGCATTTTGAAATCATGCCTCGCGTCACGCACACTGCCGGATTCGAGAGGGGGACCGGGTTCTACATCAACCCAACGATACCAGAGGAGACCGCGCAGTTCCTGCGTGAGGTACAGCTGTGACAGTCTTCTTTGTAGCCTCGGAAGCACTTCCCTATGCCAAGACTGGCGGTCTCGGAGACGTCACGGGCAGCCTTCCCACAGCTCTGCATGTCCTCGGGGCGGACACGTTCCTGATTCTGCCATTCTATCGCACCATCATGGCAAAGAACCTGCCACTGGAGCAGGTCATGACCGGCACGTTGACGATGGGGGGCAGGGCCCTGCCGTACACAGTCCTCCGCCACCAGCAGACGTACTTCATCGCCCAGAACGAGTTCTTCGAACGTGATGCCCTCTACAATACGCGCGAAGGTGACTATCCGGACAACTGGCTGCGGTTCGCCTTCTTTGCACGTGCTGCACTCGAGACCATTGTCGCACTTGGCGGCGCCGACATTATCCACGTGCACGACTGGCAAGCCGCACTGCTCCCCGTCTATCTGCGCGTCCTCTATCCTGAGCGCAGGGAGAAGACGCTGCTGACGATCCACAACATCGCCTACCAGGGAATCTTCTCCCCCGAGATCCTGCCTGACATCGGCCTGCCGAGTTCCGTCTTCACCATCCACGGCCTCGAGTTCTACGGCAAGGTGAACTACCTCAAAGGGGGCATCGTCTGGGCCGACGAAATCAATACGGTCTCTCCGACGTATGCCCGCGAAATCCAGACCGACGACTACAGTTTCGGGCTTCACGGCATTCTCGCCACGCGGCGTGAGCACCTGAGCGGCATTCTCAATGGTATCGACTGTTCCTACTGGGATCCATCCGCGGATGGAGCACTACCGCATATATACAGCCCCTCATCGCTTGCGGGAAAGCTG
Source organism: Caldisericota bacterium (assembly GCA_026390215.1). GTDB lineage: Bacteria > Caldisericota > Caldisericia > Cryosericales > Cryosericaceae > Cryosericum. The sequence continues at coordinate 8,331 of JAPLGJ010000133.1, read as the reverse complement.
CAGGACAAGGAGCGTCTGTTGCAGGAAGCCGGACTCGCGACAGAACCCGACCGTCCCTTGTTCGTCATGGTGTCACGACTGGTTGCTCAGAAAGGAGTCGATCTCGTGCTGGGCACATTCGACCACATGATGTCGCTTCCCATGAACCTGATGATCCTTGGCACCGGCGACACCGAAATCGAGACGGCTCTGGCGGCGAAAGCTGCTGCCTATCCCGGACGTTTCGTGCTGAACCAGAAGTTCGACGAGGGTCTGGCACACCGCATGTATGCGGGATCCGATTTCTTTCTCATGCCCTCGCGGTTCGAGCCGTGCGGCCTGTCGCAGATGATTGCGCTCCGCTACGGCAGTGTCCCCGTCGTACGGCGAACGGGTGGTTTGAAAGACACCGTTCAGGATGTCCACCCTAAGACACAGACCGGGAACGGCATCAGCTTCGACGACGCGACGCCGTCGGAGTTGCTTGACGCTGTGAGGCGGGCCGTACGACTATACGCCGACCCCGGGGCGTTCCGACGTATTCAGGCCATTGGCATGGCCTGCGACTTCTCATGGCAGGCTAGCGCGCGCGAGTATCTCACACTGTATGATTCCATGGAGGTGCCCTCATGAAAGCTGTCATCCTGGCAGGAGGTTTTGGTACCCGTTTACGCCCATTGACCATCAATCTCCCGAAGCCGATGGTTCCATTCGCCAACCGTCCCATGATGCTGCACATCATACGACTGCTCAAGAAGCACGGGTTTGATGACCTCGTTGTCATTCTGTATCACCAGCCCGACGCTATACGCAGCTACTTCGGTGATGGCAGCGATTTCGGTGTGAAGATCGAGTACGTCACCAGTCAGGAGGACCTTGGAACCGCCGGAGCCGTCGGGCTTGCACGAGCCAGTCTGCAGGAAACGTTCCTTGTCATTGCCGCCGACATCGTCACCGACATCGACCTCACCAAGGCAGTTCAGTATCATCGCGAACACAAGGCAGCTGCGACGATCACGTTGTCGAGGGTGGAGAACCCTCTCGAGTACGGCATCGTCATCACCGACCCCGAAGGGCATATTGTACGTTTCCTCGAGAAACCATCGTGGGGAGAGGTCTTCTCTGACACTGTGAACACCGGGATCTATGTCCTGGAGCCTTCCGTGTGGAATGACATTCCCGAGGACAAGGAGGCCGACTTCTCCAAGAACCTGTTCCCGACCCTGCTGGCGCACAACCAGCCGCTGTTCGGGTACATCGCTCCTGGCTACTGGCGCGATGTCGGCAACATCCGCGAGTACAAACATGCGCACGGAGACGTGCTGAAAGGAAAGGTCGACCTTGAGCCCCAAGGCGAACGCATCGGCCGCATCGGCAGTGATGTCTGGGTTGGTGAAGGAAGCAAGATTGCGAGCTTCAAGGGGTTTGATGGCTCGGTCCTCATCGGCAAGGACACGACTGTCGGCGAGGCACACCTGCGCAGCTCTTTCATCGGCGACCACGCCGTTGTACAGAGCGGAGCAGACATCGACAACTCAGTCCTGTGGGATGGCGTCGTCGTAGAGTCTGGAGCCCGTATCTTCAACTCGATCGTCGGCAAGAACGTCCACGTCGGCAAGGACGTCCTTCTCGAGGGTGACAACACCGTGGCTGACGATTGCATCATTGGACAGGGATCTGTCCGCAAATCCCAGGTCCAGATCTGGCCGGGCAAGACGGTCGAACCAGGTTCCACCGTCACGAGTAACGTCGTCTGGGGCAAGGCCTGGTCAAGAGCCTTGTTTGGCTCTTATGGCATCATCGGTGTCAACAACGTCGAAGTCACTCCGGAGATGTGTGCCAAGCTGGGCTGCGCCTATGGTACGTTCCTTGGCAAGGGTTCAGTCGTCTTCACTGCACGAGATGACCACCAGTCCTCACGCATGCTCAAACGTTCGGTCATCGGGGGTCTCATGAGCGCCGGCGTACGCGTCATGGACCTTCAGGCAGCCCCGGTGCCCCTGGCACGGTTCGCCGTAAAGTCGTTCGCGGGCAGCGGTGGCGTTCACGTCGTGCGCTCGCCCTTCGATCGCCGGCTCACGACGATACGATTCTATGACCGATCAGGGTTCGATCTCTCCACCGCGCAGGAAGGAGCCATCGAGCGCCTGTTCTTCCGGGAGGAATTTGCCCGCGCCGACGTCGAAGAGGTGGGGACCATCGATATTCCACCTCGTGTGGTAGAGTCTTACCGTGACTACTTCCTGAGCTCTCTGGATGTAGCCGCGATCCAGTCGTCTGGCATTCGCTTCGTCATCGACTACTCGTATGGCACCCCCGTCCAGCTCTTTCCTGCCATTGCAGGAGAGTTTGGCCTCGAGATCATCTCGCTGAACGCCTACGCTGACGGGCGAAGGGCGGTAAGGACGGCGTCCGATTTCCGGGACGCCAAGCGGAAGCTGTCTTCCATGGTCAAATCGCTGGGAACATCGTTCGGCGTGATCCTGGACGCGTCCGGCGAGAAGGTCTTCATCGTGGACCGGAGCGGTGAGATCCTTTCAGATACTCGTGCCACGGCACTCATGATTGGCTCCAGGCATCGGGCCGGGGTCCTGAACTCGGTAACCCTTCCCATTACGGCATCCATCGAGCTGGAACGGTACGTCAAGGACCAGGGTATCGATGTGCACTGGTGCTCGACTCTGCCACGCAACATCATCCGCGAAGCGACAAACACCGACGCCGGCGCGGACATCCTGGGAGGCTTCATCTTCTCCCGCACTCTCCCCTTCTATGACGGTATGCTGTCCATCGGTTTTCTCCTTGAGACTCTTGCCAAGACAGGGGAAGACCTCGTCACGCTGAAACAGGAAACACCGGTTCGGGATCCCAGTCACATCGAACTGCCATGCCCGTGGGAGTCCAAGGGAACGATCATGCGCCGCATGAGCGAGCTGCATCGTGACACGGCTGAGTTCGTCGAAGGGGTCAAGGAACGCGAGGAAGACGGGTACACACTCGTGCTGCCTGACAAGGATCGGCCGGTACTACACATCTATTCCAGCTATACGACGGACGAACGTGAACGCGACCGACTGGCCGACGTAGAGAAACAAATCCGTTCCTGGATGCAATAGCCGAAGTTTCATTGCCGAACGAGGCATCGGGACGACGCCATGCTCGGAACAATCGACCCAGACATATGATGTCCGGGGCGTTTGCTGTCGAACAGGCGTCAGGTGCCTACAATCCCGCTTTCGATGCCCTGACCAGCGTTGAGAGACCGATATGAATGCTCTGCTCCTCGGCTGTCTTGAACAAGCCCTCGGCACTCGTCGGCTTGATTGCGTCCTTCGTGACACTACCGTCAACAGCAAAGAGGGCAGACGTGCGGACGCCACGGAACTGGCCGACGATGAAGAGGCACCCGCTTTCCATTTCGATTGCCTTGACGCCTGACTGCATCATCAGGTTCATCTTGTCCTTGTCGTAGTTGCGGTAGAATGCATCACCGCTGATGACGACTCCATGCTTCGCCGTCGGAACGATATCCCGGGCTGCTTGCATGGTGACTCGAAGGAGGTCGGCATCCGGCACTGCCGGGAATGACAGTGGGAGGTACTGGGGAGACGTTCCATCGTCGCGGACGCTCCCTGTGGCAACGACAATGTCGCCGGCGTCGACGTCCGACGCAACACCGCCGGCCGAGCCAACCCTGAGCAGCACGCGTGCCCCAAGGTTGCACAGTTCCTCCACGACGATGGCTGTCGATGGAGCCCCCATGCCCGTCGTGGCAACCGACAGCCGTTCGCCCTCATACGTCCCCGTGAACACAAGCAGATACCGGTACTCATTGACCAAACGAGCACCCTGGAGCAGCTTCGACACCTGCTCGGCTCGCTGGGGATTGCCAACCAGCATGACATGCTGAGCAAGATCCTCAGCCTCGAACCTCATATGAAACTGTGCCATGGAATCTACCTCCCCGGGGATACTACAGCATGCCACGAGCCAGCCGTGTCGTTCGCTCTGCCAGGGCGTGGATCGAGAGTCGTTCCTTGCCTGGAATATACGTTTCGAGCAGATCGCCGATGGGGTCCGCCCATGCAGCCGGGACTCCGCCCATCGTACCCAGGACCGTTCCGACAAGTCCAGCATTGCAGTCGATGTCGAGCCCGCCTCGGGCCAGCAGGGCAAATGATTCCGTGATGTCCCTCCCCCCATACCAGAGTGAAATGACGTCCGCCGCCATGTTCGGGTAGGCATGGATCCAGTTGTACTGCTCAAACCGCTGTTCAGCCCACACAAGCACTGAAGAGACATCCGATTCCCGCGTGACCATGTCCAGACACTCGTGGAGAACGGAGGCGTATTCACTGCCCCGAGGAACATATCCCGCCGCTTCGACAGCAACGACACGTGGATCGTCGCGGACATAGGCGAGGGCCGTAAGCGCTGCCGCATACATGCCCCCATACACGCCGTTTGCCGCGTGGGACACGACCCCGTCCAGATGGGCAAGCCTTACCGCCTCCAATGGACGCCCCGGCGCCAGCATCCCACAAATCATTCCGCGCATCTGGACACCAATCCAGTCCGAATATGGGTTGCGATACATTCCCGACTCGGGTGGCATGAGACCGGCACGCAAGTTCTGGAGAGCAACCCACTCTGCCGACCAGCCGAAGGGTATCTGCCGAAGCCACTCCTCGGCAACGTCCTGCGACGTGAGGCCGCGTCCATGTGACTCGAAGGCGTCAAGGAGCGTCAGCTCATAGACAACGTCATCATTCATCGTCTCAGGATCGGTCACATAGGAACGGACGTCGCCATAGACCTCTGAGATGCGCTGGCCTGTGTACCCCTCGATAGCAGTTCCAAATGCACCGCCCGCAAGCTGGCCGACCCATCCTGCCAACGTTTTCTCCTCGACGCCATCCGGCTGTTCCTCCTGTGGCGTGTGAGCCGCCGGCAGACGAGAGAGGACATCGTCCCACGAGGCAGGATGCTCGAACCCGAGGTAAGAACACAAGGGGTCCTGCGGCGCCGCAAACAGTGCGTCAAGGTAGTGAGCCGTGAGTACCCGCAAGGCAGGAGCATCTCCACTGCGTGCCAGGTGCAAGGCCTCTGGGATCAGCGATACTGCCACACTCTCGTCGAAGCCCTGATTCTCCATCGACTGGGCTGCCTCGCGATAGAGGCACTCCGGAGCACCCGATCCCGGTACAGAACTCTCCCACAACATGAGCATCATCTCATCCTGCCCTCTCTCGGCAGCGGTCTGCTCACACCAGCTGCTTGGATGCATGCGCCGATCGAGCGGAACGGCTGAACGCCGTACGTCACGTTCGGCTTGCCATGCCTTGATTCTCATGCCTGCCTCCTCTTGCGGACGGAATACAGATACAGGGAAACGAGTGTTGCGACGTAGGGGATCATGGCCGTGAACTGGGTAGGAATCCGACCGCCTTGCAGGAATACCGTCAGGCCGTCGAAGAACCCAAACAAAAGAGAGATGACGCCGATGCCCCAGGGATTCCCGCTGACCAGAATGACGGCGGCCAGCGAGATCCAGCCGCGCCCTGCCGACATGTTTTCGGAAAACAGCCGCACTGACCCGAGCGAGAGATACGCGCCTGCCAGACCGCAGCATACAGCACACACGATGAGCGACCAGACACGTATCGTCGACGCCTGGACGCCACTCGAATTGAGGCATGCAGCGTTGTAGCCTGCGCCACGGAGCCGCAGTCCGAAACGAGTCCGGAAGATGACGAACGCGGACAGCACAGTCACGAGAGCTGCCACATAGATGATGAGGTTGTACCCGCTGAGCAGCCTGCCCAGAACGGGGATGCCATCAATCAGCGGCAGTCTTACGGCAGGAATCGCGCGGATCCCGGCATCGGTGAAGGCTCCCTTGACGTGAAAGATGTCGCGTAGCAGGAATGTCGTCAGGCCCACCGCAAACAGGTTCAGCGCTATGCCTGTCAAGAACTCATCCGTATGAAGTCTCACGGCAAACACAACAAAGATGCCAGCCATGATCAGCGCCCCGCCTATCGCGCAGAGAATGCCCAGGACCCAGCTGTGCAGGAAGAACGACCCGAGAACCGCGCAGAACGCACCAACCAGCATCATTCCTTCCATGGCAATGTTGAAGATGCCCGCATAGAAGGTGAACGTCCCGCCGATGGCAGCCAACAGGATCGGTGTGGCTCCGACGAGCATGGCCGAGACAAGTCCGAACAGGACGTTCACCCCACGCTCTCCTTCAGTTTTCGCCTCGTCGCCAGCCGATCGAATACCATGTTCAGCGAAACCCTGCCTGCGACCACGACCAGCACAATGACTGCCTGCAATACCTCAATGAACTCCGAGGGTACGGCTGTGACGAGTTCCATGCCTATGGCGCCCTGCTGCAGCGCGCTGAACAGCAACCCGTAGAGGAACGTCCCCGAAATGCCATTGTTGGCCACGACTGCAATCATGATGCCATCCCACGCATAGTTCGCGCCCAGCCCCTTCACAAAGCGATGGGGGCCACCCATGATCATCAGCCCCCCTGCAAGTCCAGCGAGAGCCCCGGTGACCAGCATGACGCGAACGTAGTTGGCATCCACCTTGCATCCGCCGATCCTCGCAAACAGCGAGTTTTGTCCGGTCATCCGCCATTCGTACCCACTGCGGCCTCTGCTCATGACCAGCCAGCAGACGATTACCGCAAGAACCATGAACAGGACACTTGTGTTCACGCCTCCCAGACCCGGCAGCCACGCCGCTATGCTGATGGGCCTGGTCATGGGGCTCGTGGCGGACGGGTCAAACAGTGGATACGTAATGACCCACAGCGCGAAGTAGTCCGCGATGAAGTTGAGCATGAGGGTGACAATGAACTCATCCATGGCAAGAGCACGTTTGAACAGTGCCGCAAGACCCGCCCACAACGCCCCGCCCAGAAGAGATGCCAGAATACAAAGCGGAATGAGCAATGCAGAAGGCAGATGGACAAACAACCCGACCAGTGTCGCCCCCAGGGCCCCCATGATGAGCTGGCCCGGCTGTCCAAGGTTCACGGGGCCGGAGGCAAACGCGATCGAAGCCGAGAGCCCGGTCAGGACAAGAGGTACAGCCCGCGTCCAGGTGGCCGTAAACCCTGACGCGCTGAACAGCGAGTACTGAAGCAGCCCAGCGTAGGCTGCAAACGGATTGAACCCCTGAAGCGCCAGCACGAGCGCCCCTATGGCGAACGCCGCCAGGACGCCAAGAATCCCGCTAAGAGCCTGTTTCCGCATGTGCAGCTTCCTTTCCCCCGAGCATGTAGTACCCGACTTCCTCACGACTTGTTTCATCCGTCGCGAGGTCCACAACCACTTCGCCCTGACACATGACGACGATGTGGTCGGCTACCATGAATAGTTCGTCGAGATCGGCCGACACCAGCAGGACAGCCCGTTTCCTGCTCCGCAAGTCCAGGAGAAGCTGGTGGACATATTCGATGGAACCTACGTCCAAGCCTCGCGTCGGCTGGTCCATGAGAACAAACGGCGTCTCCAGCAATAGTTCACGACCGAGAATCACCTTCTGCTGGTTGCCGCCGGACAGTGAACTGAACGCATCCGACGAGTGCCCCATGCTGACAGCAAACTGGTCTCGGACCTGATCGACGAACTCGGCTGCATGCCGGTAGTCGAGTCCAAGCCCCCTCCACGTGCCAAACCGCGGATCAAGGATGTGGTGTGTCATAATCGCATCTTCAAGGATGGATGCCTCCACACTCGCGCCCATCTTCCCTCTGTCCTGAGGAACGAACGCAATCCAGGCCCGCCTGGTCAGGATGTCGGCATGCGTGATGTCCTTCCCCTTCACCTCCACCGTTCCTGATGTCATCGGGGCGAGACCCATGATTGCATTCACCAGCTCGAACTGACCATTCCCCTCGACGCCGGCCACTCCCACGATCTCGCCGGCACGTACTTCGACGGTCACGTCATGAAGTCTCGACCGATGTTCAGTGTCGCTGCAGCTGATCCCTCGTGCGCAAAAGACCGTCTCTCCGGGTTCCTGGGGCTGGCGCCGTGACGTAAACAGGACCTCCCTGCCGACCATCTGCCGGGCCAGATCTTCCTTTGTCAGTTCGGACGCAGCAGACGTACCGACGACCTTGCCCCGCCGCATGACGGTCACGCGATCGCTCAAGGTCAGGACCTCGTCCAGGCGGTGGGATATGAAGATGATCGTGTGCCCTTTGTCCCTGAGACGTGCCAGCTCCGCGAACAGCTGGGGGATCTCCTGCGGTGTCAGAACCGCCGTCGGCTCATCCAGAACAAGCACGGAGACATTCCGGTAGAGCAGTTTGAGGATCTCGACCTT
>JAPLGJ010000002.1 GCA_026390215.1 Caldisericota bacterium | reverse complement strand
TTGTTGGTCTTGGTCATCTTCCCGGCGACAAGACCGGAAAGGTAGTCGGGCTCCTCCATGCGGCCAAAGTACGTTCCAAGGTTGTCGGAACGCTTGTACCCGGACGCGTGCATGAGCTTGACGGTGGGATTGTCCTTGGCCGTGTTCACCATGGCGTCCAAGAAGCCAAAGCTGGTGCCGAAGATGAGGTCATAGCCTGCACTTGCATAGTCACGGAAAACCTTCTCGGCCGGAGCACCTTCGGGAACGCTTTCCGAATAGGTGGACTCGACGTTCGGGTCATTCTGCTGCAGGTACAGGCGACCGTCTTCGTGCGCTTGTGACCATCCACCGTCGTTGTGGGGTCCAACGTAGATGAAGGCGACTTTCAGCTTTTCGACAGCAGGAGGTGGCGTTACCGCCTTCTTGCAGCCGGTCGAACCTACGACGAACGCGATGGCAAGCAGTGCAATCAGTGAGACTCTCAGGAACTTCATACTCTCTAGCCTCCTATTACAAGACTGACGTTCTGAAGCTCGCGCAAACCGCTGTGCGACATCGTGCCGTTGACTCGGGATGATCAGGCATTATGCTTCTATGGGGTGCCCGAAAGGGCTGAGAGAGTCATGTGGCTCAACTCGTTGAACCTGATCTGGGTCATGCCAGCGTAGGGAGACAGCGCAATATCACAACACCCCACGGTCTCACAGGATTGGGGAGGTATCAATGGAACACATCACGAACAAGGGGATCACTGTCAAGGAAATCGCCGAGATGGGGCTGGCGGTTGCCCTTGCAGTCGCGCTCTCCTATGTGTCGAAACTCATACCGTTGCAGCTTAAATACGGCGGAACGATCGCTCTGGGCATCATTCCGGTCTTCTACATCGCTCTGAGGCGGGGGGCTCGGGACGCGCTGATCGCCGGCCTGGCTCTTGGGCTGGTCACGATGATTACCGATCCATTTTTCGTGCACCCAGTGCAAATCCTCCTCGACTATCCGCTACCCGGAATGGCTCTGGCGCTTGCGGGCTTACCCCTCTTCCGGCGCGGCAATCACTGGTGGCTGGGCATCCTGGTTGGCGGCGGTGTACGATATGTCTTCCACGTCATCTCGGGCCTTGTGTTCTTCGCTTCCTACGCATCGCAGTGGCACATGAATCCCTTCGTCTATTCTCTTGCGTACAACGCGAGCTACATGGTCCCCAGCATCGTGATCGCCCTGGCGGTGATGGCCCCCCTGCGCAGAGTGAAAGCACTCTGGGAACCGGAAACCGACTGATGCGCGACCGAAAAGCGGTGCTGGTCAATCTGAGTCTGGTTGGGCTGTTCCTCGTCTGGTCGAATGCCTTCACGTTCGTGCGCATCGCGACACGATCGCTGACGCCGGCCAACCTGGCCATCCTCCGGTTTGCCCTGGTGTGGCCGTTCCTGTTTCTCTTTCCGGGCTTGTACCGGCTGCGCAAGCTGGAACCACGCGACTGGCCCCGCCTCCTTCTTGTCAGTTTCCTCATGGTGGCAGGATACCATCTTGCCCTCAACGCCGCCGAAACACGCGTGACAGCCAGTGTGGCAGCACTGACAGCGGGCTTCTCTCCCATCCTCACCGGCGTCTTCTCGGCTATCATGCTTCGTGAACGATTGCCGGGGCGACGGGTCGCCGGTCTCGTCGTCTCTCTTGCTGGTCTTGTTGTGCTGGTCCTGGGAATCAATGGCCACATCGAG
>JAPLGJ010000209.1 GCA_026390215.1 Caldisericota bacterium | reverse complement strand
AGCAGATGGTCGGTGTCAAGGAAGTCGTTACCCAGCGAGCTGGCCGACTCCTGTGCCATCCATACGGCCTTTTGAGCGCGTTCTGTCAAGTTAGCCCAGTTCATGGAATAGTGCCTCCGTTCCCGGCGCTGCGTCTGACGCCAACGAGGGCCGGACCCCCGCATATCTGTTGCTATGATAGTTTACAGCGCCGATGGCTTTCGTCAAACATCCGACTATGGTGAGAGCGGGCCAGCATTGTGGTTTGACTTGTTCTGCCACCACATGTAGAATTCATGAGATAGAGTCTTGGACGCAAAGGGGGATGCTATGGATGACAAGGCCGACGCAGGAAGTACGCCGCGTGACTGGTTTGCAGAACTGACAGCACGCATCCCGAGTTTTGTGGGCTATCAGGGCAAAGGCCAACGCCGCATTGCCGACAAGACAGTGCGAGATACCATGGTATTCAAGCTGGACGACCTGAGGGAAATCCTTTCCGACGTCATCGAGAAGGCAAACGACGCAGAAACGTCGGTCATCGACGATATCTCCAAGATCCTTCGAACGATGAACGAGCTTCGTGACAAGGCGGAGTTCCTCGGATATGGCGACACGACGTTCTTTACCGACGAGGAGCTCAGCCCCGATTTCCTGTCGAGGGTCTATCAACTGGAAACACAGATATACGATAACCTCGATGAACTCGAGACTGCGTTCGAGTCGCCCAAGGACCTTGGCAGGCGAGATACGCTGAGAGACATCCGCAAGCGCCTCGAGGTCATCTCGCAGGACTTTGCCGCTCGCAAGGAGACGCTGAAGTCGCCACGGTAGCACCGTACACGTTCCAAATCAAACCGCAGGCATCCATGTCTGCTCTTCGCGGAACCCGGCGTGCCGTTACTCCGTGTGGACAACCAGGAGGTACCACTTGACTATGGAACGCGCCAACTCACCCAGACATCATGCTCGACCGCGGCTGAAGGCCGTCCTCGGTTGGCTTCTTGCCGCGATACTTGCAGTTGGAATCGCTGGAAGCGCCATTGTCGCTTTTGTGTTTGCGCACTATGCCACTGAGGTACCCCCTGTCGGCGCACTCTTCATCCAGGCACCCAAGGCTTCGCAGATGTTCGACCGCAACGACAACCTTCTCTCGTCAGTGTACTTTGCTGAGAATCGCCTGCCCAAACAGCTCGCGGAGATCTCAGAGAAAGCCATCCAGGCTCTGATCGCGTCTGAAGATGAACGCTTCTTCACCCATGGCGCTATTGACCTCCGGGGTCTCATCGCCGGGCTGATCGTGGATCCCCTTCTCGGCCGCGGCATACGTGGTGCGAGCACGCTCACCCAGCAGCTGGCACGTCAGGCTATCCTGCACGACGCTGATGTCACCATCGCGCGCAAGGTCAAGGAGATCATTGTCGCATTTCGCCTGGAAGAACAGTACACGAAGGAAGAGATTCTCAACATGTACCTGAACTATGTGTACTATGGCAACGGCCTGTATGGCATAGAAGCTGCTGCACAGGGGTACTTCGGCATCCCGGCAAGAGACCTGGACGTCGCTCAGGCGGCCATGATCGTCGGTGTTCTGCCGGCGCCTTCCGCCCGCAACCCCTATTTAAACCTCGAGAACGCAAAGGAGAATCAGGAACTGGTCCTCCACAAGATGGTACGAAACCACTATATCTCCCAGGAAGAGGCTGACGCTGCCTTCGCCGAGGAGCTCACGCTCAAGAGCACCATGCGGTCCCCGTATGGGAGCGTTGGATGGTTCGTCGACTACGTCAAGTCCATCGTCCAGGACCAATATGGCCAGGAGTTGCTCTATCAGGGTGGCCTGCGCATCTACACGACGATCGACCCCAAGCTACAGGAAGCGGCACTGTCAGCCGTCCAGAGTGTCTGGGACCAGGCCAAGAAAGACAAGGTGTTCGTTGAGAGCGACCGCGATTCCCTTGGGGTCTTCCAACCTCAGGTAGGTCTGGTGAGCGTTGATCCCAGGACTGGCTACATTCTGGCCATGGTGGGTGGAACCGACTACGACGAGACGAACTTCAACCGCGTGCTGGCACCCAGGCAACCAGGTTCGACCTTCAAGCTCTTCGACTATAGCGCAGCATTCGACAATGGTGTGACGTTCCCGTCC
>JAPLGJ010000153.1 GCA_026390215.1 Caldisericota bacterium | reverse complement strand
GCCTGTCACGCCGGAGACCACGGGTTCAAATCCCGTCGATCCCGCCAGAGCGGGAGTAGCTCAGGGGTAGAGCTCTGCCTTGCCAAGGCAGTTGTCGCGGGTCCGAATCCCGTCTTCCGCTCCATTTTTTGTTCTGGCCAGTTGGCTATTTGTGTGCCGGCGTAGCTCAGTTGGTAGAGCAGCTGATCCGTAATCAGCAGGTCGTCTGTTCAAATCAGATCGCCGGCTCCAGTGTTTCTTGTTCCGCCTTCGCGATACCCAGTACAGGAGGGGCCTTGTAGTGAGTATTCCATCGCAAGCAGCCATCGCCTATCCTCTCGTTCTCGTTCCACTCCTTTCAGTCATCGGACTCCTGTTCGTAGCCGTTCTGGCGAGATCCATCGCCCGCCATCCGCTCGACAACGAGGCAATCCTCCAAATCACTCTCACCATCCATCGTGGTGCGACCACGTTCCTGGCACGTGAATATGCCGTGCTGTTTCCCATCCTGGCGATTGTGGGCGTTCTTCTCGCACTCGGCGATGGGCTTGTGGCAGGACTCTCCTTTATTGCTGGAGCAGGATTCTCGGTACTGGCCGGCTACGTGGGAATGCAGATTGCCACTATGGCCAATGGCCGCACTACCCTCGAGGCACGACGCTCTCTGGGGGCAGCTCTCGGCATGGCCTTCTCCGGCGGGTCCGTCATGGGGATCCTCGTCAGCAGTCTCGGCGTTGCCGGGTCGTTCCTGTCGATGTTTGGCACACTGGCTATCCTTCACAGTCCGGAGAAAGCCCTCGTCGCTGCAACCGGATACTCCATGGGAGCGTCCTTGGTCGCACTGTTTGCCCGCGTCGGGGGAGGCATCTACACCAAGGCGGCAGACGTTGGAGCAGACCTCGTTGGCAAGGTCGAGGCCGGCATCCCTGAAGACGATCCTCGCAATCCCGCCTCGATAGCGGACAACGTCGGCGACAACGTCGGCGACGTGGCAGGCATGGGCGCCGACCTCTACGAGTCGTACGTAGGGGCCATCCTCGCCGCCAACATCCTGGGCTACTGGTTCGCCCGTCAACGTGGGATCGCCGATGTTCTCATGCCAGTGCGCTACGTCTACTATGTCGTCGCGGCGGGACTGCTGTTCTCACTGATCGCCGTCCTGGTGGTGAAGCTCCTGTCCATAAGTGACCGTTTCTCTCCCGAGTCCCTGCTTCGCTATGGGTCCATCGGAGCTTCTGTTGCACTCGTGATTTCGTCGATTCCTCTATCTCTCGGAGTGTTCGGGGATATGAAGGCAGGGAGCGCCGTCACCGTTGGTGTTGTTTCCGGAGTCCTCGTCGGCCTGGCTTCAGAGTACTTCACATCGTCACGACCGGTCGCACAGATTGCACTTGCGTCCAAGAGCGGTGCTGCGACCAACATTCTGAGCGGAATGTCTGCCGGCATGCGAAGTGTCGTGATCCCCGTTGTCGTGATTTCGGCAGCCCTGCTTGCAGCCTATGCAGGCCTCGGGATGTACGGCATTGCGCTGGCGGGAGTCGGGATGCTGGGAACCCTTGGCATATCTTTGTCCGTCGATGCCTATGGTCCGATCGCCGACAACGCGGGTGGCATTGCAGAACTGACGGGACAGCTCCCTGTTGTCCGAGAGCGCACAGATCAGCTCGACTCGCTCGGCAACACCACGGCAGCAATGGGGAAGGGTTTTGCGGTCGGCTCTGCCGCCCTGACGTCGCTCGCGCTGTTCAGTAGTTTCGCGCAAGCTGTCAACCTGTCGGTGCTCAACATTCTTGATCCACGCGTGGTTGCGGGCATGTTTCTGGGGTCGGTTCTGCCATTCTGGTTCTCAGCGCTTCTGATCGAGGCCGTTGGCTCTACCGCAATGCTCATGGTTGCCGAAGTGCGCAGACAGTTCCGCGAGATCCCCGGTCTTCTGCAGGGTCTCGCTCCGTCGGACCCGAATGCCTGCATAGCCATTAGCACGCAAGGCGCTCTCAAGTACATGGTGCCGCCGGCACTCCTCGGCATCGCGGCTCCCTTCGTCACATACTTCCTGCTCGGCAAGGAAGCCGTCGGCGGCCTTCTTCTCGGCGCCACGGTGACCGGCACGCTGCTCGGGCTCTATATGGCAAATGCGGGTGGAGCATGGGACAATGCGAAGAAGCTTATCGAGCGATCGCTGGGCGGAAAGGGTAGCCTTGAGCACCAGGCAAGCGTTGTCGGGGATACAGTTGGCGATCCGCTGAAGGACACTGCAGGACCTTCATTGAACATCCTTATCAAACTCATATCGGTGATTTCCCTCAGCTTCCTTCCCCTCTTCATGAAATAGGCAGGACCAGTCTATGGACCGACGCATTCCTTCAGGGTTTGCGTCTTGCGCAGTCAGTCCAAATGCGTACTCTTTGAGTACACAGATAAATGGATCTGGACTTCCAGGTGAAGGAACGTGCCGATGAAAACAGGAACCAGGGGACTGATGCGCTCTTTGCGCCCCACGAAGGTCCGCAGGACGCTTCTCATAGTTGTTGTCACCATGTTGGCCGTTGTGGTCTGTTTTGCCGGCTACACCGTCATCTCTCTCTACAGCTCTCTCCGCGCGATCAGCCCCAATGCCGGCGCCGCCAGATCGACGCTCAACCTGCGGCAACGGGTCAACGTCCTGTTCGTCGGTGTCGACTCACGAGCCTTGAACGATCCAGGTCGCGCCGACAGCGTCATGCTCATAGGACTGGATCCCGTGTCGCGGACCATGAGGGTGATGTCGATCCCGAGGGATTCTCGCGTCAGCATTCCTGGACACGGCTATGACAAGATCAACGCCACGACGAACACTGACTACTTCTCCGATGGTGGAATCGAGCTCCTCGAGCAGACGGTCGAGGCAATGATCCCGGGCATCAAGATCAACTACTATGTGAAGGCCAATTTTGCCGGGTTTGAGCAGATCATCGATGCCCTGGGGGGCGTGACCATCAACGTCGAGAAAGCCATGTACTACAAATCGGAGGACACGCTTATCGACCTGAAGCCGGGAGTACAGCACATGGACGGGAAGACGGCGCTCGGGTACGCTCGCTTCCGTCACGATGCAGTCGGTGACTTTGGCTCATGGAACGGAGAGGAATATGGACGCGTTGTTCGTCAGAAGGCTCTTTTCAAGGCTGTCGTCGCCCAGACATCCTCGCTTCGGAACGTCTGGAAACTGCCGCCCGTTGTGCGCGCCGTCGAGAACGCCGTTGTGACCGACATCCTCCCCAATGACATGCTTCGCATCGCCCTGGCTTTCAAGAATGCGGGCGACAAGGAAGTAACCACCGTCCCCTTCCCCGGAGTGCCAGGAGATGTCGAGGGAACGTCGTACATCGTCCCGGATCTGGATGTCTTGCGATCGAAGATCGCTCCTCTGTTCAGTGCGGCAGTCCCGTCCGACCAGGAGCCCTGACGAACGGAGTCTCTGCCTGGCGTTGGCCACGACCGCGCAACGGTGCTTCATGAGCGTCATTGCCGTCGTCATCACCTTGGACCGCCC
The DNA here is from genome assembly GCA_026390215.1 of Caldisericota bacterium. GTDB lineage: Bacteria > Caldisericota > Caldisericia > Cryosericales > Cryosericaceae > Cryosericum. Next base: position 578 of record JAPLGJ010000153.1, on the reverse strand, counting down.
CGAAACGGCATCGTGCTGTTTGTCGTCGATCCTGCACGGCTCTCGGCGACCCGACCGGGTCGTCGTCGTCGACAATGGGTCCACCATCCCGTACGCGCCTCCCGAGGAATACCGGCGCGACGTCGACGTCGTTCGCCTGGAACACAACAGCGGACCGGCTGGAGGTGCAGCCATCGGCCAGCAGAAGGCACTCGAGCTCAAAGCCGACTGGGTATGGATGCTCGACGACGATGCCGTCGTCGATCCAGACGCTCTGGAGCGTCTTCTGCAAGGCGCCGACATGCACGGCGCGCGAACGTACTTCCGCTCTGTCTGCTACAATATGCCACAGCCGGAACTCCCGTTCTACAACTCGTTCACGTACAGCCGCCGGACTGGGATGCTCAGACCGGTGCCCCGGGAGCGCTATGTGGAACCCGAATTTGCCTTTGATGCCTGCGCCATGGCAGGCCTGTTCATCCCGTCTTCCCTGCTCCTTGAAGCGGGTCTCTTCGACGCGTCGCTGTATGGCTGGTATGACGATACAGAATTCACGCTGAGAGCAACGCTGGCCGGTTTTCGCGGGTACGCCATCCCTG
>JAPLGJ010000206.1 GCA_026390215.1 Caldisericota bacterium | reverse complement strand
ATCCCAGGGTTCACCGCCACCGAGAATATCCTTCTCAACGGTGAAATTCTGCATGACAACATCGTGACGAAGGTTTTTGGGGCCCGCTTGAAGACGCTGGACCTTCCCGAAATGCGTGCCATCGCAGAGAAGTCCATCGAGCTGCTGGGCGTCGACATCAGCCCGGATACGCTGGTTTCCGAAATGCCCGTGGGCCACAAACAGTTCACCGAGCTCGCACGCGAGATCCATCGCCCCGAGATGAAACTGCTCGTGCTCGATGAACCGACGGCAGTCCTGACAGAGTCCGAGGCACAGGTTCTTTTGACTTCACTCCGCAGACTGGCCGCCACTGGAATTGCCATTATCTTTATCACGCACCGCCTCCAGGAGATCCTCGACATATGCGACAGGATCGTCATCCTGCGGGATGGACAAGTCGTGAAAGAGGTGGCCACCGGCGACACTGACATCGGTCAGGTCGCCGAACTCATGGTAGGACGCAGCGTTGCGGCCAAGTCGGCTGCGACCAGCGGCTATGACAAGAACACGGAAACGATTGTCTCCGTAGACCACCTATGGGTCGACATGCCTGGTGAGACCGTGAGAGACGTGACACTGGAAGTCCACAAGGGCGAAATCTTCGGCATCGGCGGGCTGGCGGGACAGGGCAAGCTGGGCATCCCGAACGGTATCATGGGGTTGTACCCCGCGGGAGGGGCAGTCACTCTGCACGGCAAGCCGATTCACCTCAATGACCCTGCAGGAGCCCTGGCTGCCGGAATGGCGTTCGTGTCCGAGGACCGTCGAGGCGTCGGCCTGCTGCTTGAGGAAGCTCTGGACTGGAACATCGCCTTCACGGCCATGCAGGCACAGAACAAGTTCCTGCGGCCTCTCCTGGGTGGACTCATCCAATGGCGCGACGACAAGGCCATCCAGAATGTCGCCTTGGAATACATCAAGGCCCTGGATATCAAGTGCACAGGCACGGACCAGCGAGCCGAAGAGCTCTCAGGCGGCAACCAGCAGAAGATCTGCCTCGCCAAAGCCTTTGCAGTACAGCCCGACGTCCTGTTCGTTTCCGAGCCGACACGCGGCATCGACGTCGGGGCCAAGTCGCTCGTGTTGGAAGCGCTTCGCACCTACAACCGCAAGAACGGCACAACCATCGTCATGGTCTCGTCCGAGCTGGAGGAATTGCGGTCCATCTGCGACCGCATTGCCATCGTCGATGAAGGCCGCATCGCCGGCATCCTGCCGCCATCCGCAACGGCCAAGGAATTTGGTCTGCTGATGATCGGAAAGCTCAAGAACGAAGAAAGCAAGGCGGAGAGCCATGAATAGGATCCGGGGATTGGTCGACAAAGCGGGTTGGCCCCGCATCATCATCGCCATGCTGCTCCTGTCATTGTTCATTGTGGCGCCGTCTGTGGGCATCCGGGTCGATCAATCAATGACCGATACCATCGTACGTTTTGGCATGAACGGCATCCTGGTGCTCGGGATGGTTCCCATGGTTCAGACTGGTTGCGGACTCAATTTCGGCCTGCCTCTCGGTATCATCGCCGGGCTGCTGGGAGCGACAATCAGCATCGAGCTCGGTCTCACCGGCCTTACCGGATTTGCAGGCGCCATCGGCTTTACAGCTCCATTCGCCCTGCTCCTCGGTTGGAGCTATGGCAAGCTCCTCAATCGAGTCAAGGGCAATGAAATGATGATTGCAACCTACGTAGGCTTCTCGTCGGTCTCATTCATGTGCATGATGTGGATGCTGCTCCCCTACCGGAGCCCAAAGATGATCTGGGGCTACGGTGGCAGTGGACTGCGCACGACGATATCTCTCGAGGGTTTCTGGATCCACATCCTGGACAACTTCCTGGCCATCAGGATAGGCCCTTACTTCATGTTCCCGACCGGCATGATCCTGTTCTTCGTCCTCATGGCCTGGATCATGTGGGCGTTCTTTCACACGAAGACCGGCACGGCGATGACCGCTGTCGGTTCAAACCCGGACTATGCGCGTGCGGCAGGAATCAACGTCGACAAGATGAGGACCATCGCGGTTATCATGTCGACCGTCTACGGTGCCGTAGGCATTCTCGTCTTTCAGCAGAGCTTTGGATTCATCCAGCTTTACAATGGGCCGTTCTTCATGGCACTTCCCGCTGTCGCCGCGATTCTCATTGGAGGGGCCAGCGTCAACAAAGCCAATATCACGAATGTCGTCATCGGCACCATCCTCTTCCAGGGGATCCTGACGATGACTCCATCCGTCATCAACAGTGCCATTCAATCTGATCTGTCCGAGGTCGTGCGTATCATCGTCTCAGACGGAATGATCGTCTACGCACTCACCCGAGTGACCAGGAAGTCCAGGTGATACCATGACCAAGAAAACCGGGTTCAAGGATACCGTATCACGTGTCTTCATCGGCAACGTCGTTCCTATCATGTTCATCGTCCTGATTGTGTTCGCGACTCCGCTATCCGGGTTCTCGACCGGCTACCTGGTCCAGGAGATGGTGACACGACTGGGGCGAAACTCCTTTCTCGTCCTCTCACTGCTTCTCCCGATCATGGCTGGCATGGGGCTCAATTTCGGTATCGTGCTTGGAGCCATGTCCGGCCAGATCGGGATCATTCTCGTCACCAACTGGGGCATTTCCGGCGTCAGCGGTCTGTTCCTGGCCATGGCAATCGCCACTCCTCTGGCGGCACTCATGGGCTGGCTTGCCGGCATCGTGCTCAACCGTGCCAAGGGCCGAGAGATGGTCACGTCGCTGATCCTCGGATTCTTCATCAACGGCGTGTATCAGCTGGTCGTCCTGTACATCATGGGCAAGATCATCCCGATCAAGAACTCCGCCCTTGTTCTCTCGCGTGGATACGGAATCCGCAACGCCATCGATCTCAAGGGAATGCGCCAGAGTCTCGATAAGCTCATTCCCCTCAACATTGGGGATATCTCGGTTCCGGTGGCCACCTTCATCCTCATTGGCCTGCTGTGTCTGTTCATCTGGTGGTTCGGCAAGACCAAGCTGGGACACGATATGCGTGCCGTGGGTCAGGACATGGCCGTCGCCGAGGACTCAGGGATCAAAGTCGAGAGAACACGCATCATCGCGATCATCCTCTCGACCATTCTCGCCTGCTACGGCCAGATCATCTTCCTCCAGAACATCGGCACGCTGAACACGTACAACAGTCACGATCAGACGGCCACCTTCGCCGTTGCAGCGCTGCTGATAGGTGGAGCCAGCGTGGCCCGCGCTTCCATCCCTAACGTGTTCGTCGGGGTCGTCCTGTTTCACCTGATGTTTGTGGTTGCTCCCATGGCAGGCAAGCAATTGATGGGGTCAGCGATGATAGGCGAGTACTTCAGGGTGTTCGTGTCATATGGCATCATCGCCCTGTCCATCGTCCTGTACGCCTGGAAACGCCTCAAGGAACGTGAGCGGGCGAGACGCTCTCTGCGTGGGGCAAAGGAACCGTAGCACGTCCCCGCTGACCAGGCACTTGAAGATGGCTGTCGGCAACCACCGACAGCCATCGTGCTATCGAAGACCACAAGTGCTGAGACACACAGGACACAAGCGGTGAGCCCACGTTGTTGCACCACCGTCGCAGACTCCTACAATGCTTGAGATGGATGGAGGTGTCAGAATGAGCGGACTGATACGACTGAATGACACATGGGCTCTTGATCACATCGATGCCAGGACAATCGACCGAGGAATGAGAGAGGCGGCACTGCAGCTTCAGCTCCTCGTCGACAGGAAGGGTGCCGGATCCGAGTATACCGGATGGCTCGACCTGCCCGTCGAGGCTCCTGAGGATGTCGTGGCCAGGATCGAACATGTCGCCTCCGGGCTTCGCGAACAATCTGACACTGTCGTCGTCTGTGGTATCGGAGGCTCCTATCTCGGGGCTCGAGCGGGCCTGGAATTCCTTGCCGGCGTGCCGTCCAGCTCGGTGACCGACAAGCTGCCGGACATCTTCTTCGCCGGCAACAGCCTCAGTTCATGGCAATTCCGGCAGCTGCTGGACAAGCTTGAGGGCCGCCGCTTCTCCGTCGTCGTCATTTCGAAATCCGGCACGACGCTCGAGACTGCGGTTGCCTTCCACATCCTGAAAACAGAGCTGGCTCGACGGTTCGGCACAGCAGAGGCTCGCACGCGCATCGTGGCTGTAACGGACTCGGAGCATGGAGCCCTGCGCAGCCTTGCGGAGAACGAGGGCCTGGTCACATTCGACCTGCCTCGCGATGTTGGGGGACGCTACTCTGTACTCACTCCGGTCGGTCTCCTTCCGTTCGCGATCGGCGGCCTCGATATCCGCTCGATGCTGCAGGGCGCAGCAGAACAGCGCAATGCCAGCCTCGGTTCGCCGGCAGCGACCAACGACGCTCTTCGCTACGCCGTTTCCCGACGCCTTCTGAACGAAAGCGGAAGAAGTATCGAACTGCTGACGTCGTTCGAGCCCTGCCTCCACTTCGTCGGCGAATGGTGGAAGCAACTGTTCGGCGAGAGTGAGGGCAAGGACGGCAAGGGGATCTTCCCGGCGTCGGCGGAATTCACAACTGATCTT
>JAPLGJ010000034.1 GCA_026390215.1 Caldisericota bacterium | reverse complement strand
GCTGAAGTCCTGGGGGTCACCATGGACAAGATCAGCGCCCTCTCCAGCGACACTGACCTGACGCCGTTCGACGTCGGGGCCTATGCTTCCTCGACCACGTTCGTTTCGGGTGGAGCTGTCGTCAAGGCGGCCAAGGCGGTTCGGAACCAGATCTTTGCCGTTGCGGCGGAGATCCTTCACGAGGACCTCGACGCCAATCTCGTAAGTGCCGAACCCAAAGTCGAGTGGGACAATGATCAGCCAGACCCCATCCTGTCCTTCTATCGTATGGAGGACGGAAACGTGGTGTCGGTGCGGAGTGGAAAGAAGGTTCCTGTGTCTGGCGTCGCCTATCATGCCTTCTACGAAGTCAATCAGCATCAAATTGCAGCGACACAGTCGTTCGTGTCCCCATACTCTCCGCCGCCGTTTGCGGCACACTTTGTGGAGATCGAAGTGGACGAGCTCACGGGAAAGGTTGAGGTTCTCAAGTATGTGGCAGCCGTCGACTGCGGCGTTTCTATCAACCCCGACCTGGTACGCGGACAGGTTATGGGTGCGGTGGCAAATGGCATAGGATTTGCGCTGACTGAGGAGTACCGTTTTGGGTCCCATGGCAACATGATCAATTCCTCACTGTTTGACTACAAGATTCTGTCTCGCCGCGACATGCCGCCGACCGAGGTCATTCTCGTCGACAACTACGAGCCCACCGGGCCGTGGGGCGCCAAATCGGTGGCCGAGATTGGCATCAACGGCGCCATCCCTGCAATCGGCAATGCAATCCTTGATGCGACGGGGATTCGCCTTCACCGGACGCCGTACACGCCGGACAGAGTCCTGGCTGCAATGCGCGGCAAGAGCAGCTGACCAACGTTCAGGAAGCCGAATGCGAAAGAGGCGCCCTATCAGGCGCCTCTTTCGCATGAGGGCGATGTTGCCCAGGTCAGGGTGCAGTCGCCGATCGACTCGCAAACGCTCCCGCAATGCCCACGATAACCTGCACCGCTTTCTCCATGGATTGGATGACGGCGTACTCGAGGGGGCCGTGGTAGTTGCGGCCACCGGTGAACAGGTTGGGGCAGGGAAGCCCCATGTAGCTGAGCCGTGCACCATCGGTCCCGCCACGAACAGGCTTCACGAGGGGCACAATGCCAAGCTTCTCCATGACACCGCGGGCGATGTCGACGAGGACCATGTTCCGCTCGATAACCTCACGCATGTTGTAGTAGGAATCGCGCACATGAACCGTGACAGTATTCTCTCCGTACTTGGCGTTCAGGAAGTCGCAGACGGCATGCACCATGCTCTTGCGCTGCTCGAAACGGAGTTTGTCGTGATCACGGACGATGTACTTGGCTTCGGCTTTCTCGCACGCGCCATGGATGCCGGTCAGATGGAAGAAACCCTCATACTTCTCGGTTGAGCGAGGCGTTTCGTCGGAAGGGAAGAGTGTCGTCAGCTCTGCCGCAATAAGAGCCGCATTCTTCATGATGCCTTTTGCAGCACCGGGGTGGATGCTCTTCCCAACGATCTCGAATTCTGCCGATGCGGCATTGAAGTTTTCGTACTCGAGACTGCCGAGTTCGTCTCCGTCGAGCGTGTATGCGTACGCTGCCCCGAACTTCGCCACGTCGAATCGGTCGACACCCTGCCCGACTTCCTCATCCGGCGTGAATCCGACCTTGATCACACCGTGCTTCACCTCGGGATGGGACAGCAGGTACTCTACGGCAGTCATGATCTCTGCGATGCCTGCCTTGTCGTCGGCCCCCAGCAGGGTCGTGCCATCTGCCACAATGAAGTCCTCGCCCTTGTGTAACAGCATGTCGGGAAAGGCAGTTGGGCTCAGAACAATGTTCTTGTCCGGGTTCAGGGGGATGTCACCCCCATCATAGGCAGTGACGATACGTGGCTTCACGCCCATACCCGAGGCGTCGGGGGACGTATCCATGTGGGCGAGAAACGCGATGGCTGGAACCGTCTCCGGATGCTCACAGTTGGCCGGAAGAGTCGCCGTGACGTAGCCATTCGGATCCACGGAAGAGTCTGTCAGGCCGAGCGATTGCAGCTCTTCGTCCAGCTCATGGGCAAGAACAAGCTGTTTCTCGGTGCTGGGAAACGTGACTGAATTCTCGTCCGACTGGGTATCGAATGACGTGTAGCGCAGGAAGCGATCCACCAGGTTGTTCATGTACTCCCCCTTTTGGGCGTATTGTCATGTCCCGCATCTGATAGTGCCTGACTTGCCTGCTTGAGGGTTTCCAGTGCGGCAAGTGGTTCGGTGATACCGCTAACCGCTTCCTCCATCGGACACGGCCCCGTGCGTGCCCGGTTGAGCACGTCGAGGATGACAGCATCATACGCGAATGGAATGCCGGCCTCGCGCAGGACGTCCTGCGCGCCGGTGCTCATCTTCAGGGCGAACACCGAACGCGCGTGCACCAGAGTGAACAGGAGCGCAGCCGCCCGCCCCACCAGTTTGTCACCCCAGTCCAGGGGACCATGGCTGGCGACACGCTCATCTTCCACCGCCGCGACGAGGGCACGTATCCCCGTGCTAATCAGCTGGCAGACGAGGGTTCCGCCATCGGCCCCACAGAGGGTGGCATCTCCTGACCTGATCGTTGTCTGGACAAGTTGTTCGCTTTCCGTCATGAGCTCCTCGTTTCGCCGCCTCAGCAGCGGCAATGTCCATTGTATCCGAAACCGTGCGATCGTACAGACCGGCCGCTGAATGGTCGCAATCACTGTTTGCAGGTTGACGCCGCACTCTCTCGCCTATACTGAGGGTGATGTTGCTGCAAATCATTTGCATGTAGAGAGGCGGTTGGTCTGTGGTGAATGTCATTCTGGACGCTCTCAAAGATACGCTCAAGATGGTGCCGATCCTATTTGGGGTCTACCTGGTGCTGGAATTCGTCGAGGCGAGGTGGCAACAGGGAATCGTCGATGCTGTCGAGAAGGCGGGGCATGTTGGGCCCGTGGTCGCGGCGGCGGGGGGCGCCATCCCACAGTGTGGTTTCTCGGTCATGGCAAGCGCATTGTATACACAGCGACTTCTTACGATGGGCACGATCGTCGCCGTGTACCTTGCCACGTCCGATGAAGCACTGCCAATTCTTCTGTCGAAGCCGGACAAGGCGTACGTCGTGTTGCCTCTCGTTGGCGCCAAGGTCCTGCTCGCGGTCGCAGGAGGCTACCTCGTCGATGCACTGATGCACAAGGAGAACCATAGACGCGCGCTGGAGTGTCTGGATCGACAGCAAGCTGAGCAGGAAGCACTGAAAATCGGCGAGCAAAACTGTTCCTGTGATGGTAGTCGTGCCTCATGTGCGAGCAAGAAGACCGGTGCCATTGACTGGAAGGAAGTCCTGTGGTCCGCGACGAAGCGGACGGCTCAGGTTGTCCTGTTTGTCCTGGCGACGTCGCTGATCATCGGGATGCTCATCAATCGGGTCGGGCAGGAAGATCTGGCGCGTATGTTCCTTGGTCACACGATCTTCCAGCCTGTTCTGGCTGCGCTCCTAGGGCTCATTCCGAATTGTGCTGCCAGCGTGGCGATTACCGAACTGTATGTCGCCGGCACCATCAGCTTCGGCTCGACAGTAGCTGGGCTGGGGGCTGCGGGCGGGCTGGGACTCGTCGTTCTCTTTCGCGAGAACCATGATACGAAGAACACCCTGAAGGTCGTCGCCTGGCTGCTTGGCATCAGTATGGCGGCGGGGATCCTGATACAGTGCCTGTCGGGGAAGTGATCTCATGGATGTCGTACACACGCACGGGGCGGGCGAGAGTCAGATGTTTGGACAGCTGAAGGGATTCCGGATGACCAGGGATCGTCGCATCATTCTTGAGGTTCTGGGAGAAGCCGGCACTCCACTGACAGCGGAAGACACTCTCGAACGAGCGAACGTAGCCCTGCCGGGCTTGGCGCTGTCCACGGTCTACCGTACCTTGGACGAACTCCTCAGTCGCGGGAATGTGGAGCGGACCTTGTTGAGCAATGACGGCCGTGCATTCTTTGAGCTGACGGGACATGCTCATCGGCACTACATGGTCTGCCTTGGGTGTCATCGCATGTTGCCGATCAGGAGCTGTCCTGTGGATGATTCTGTCGACAGCGCGGCCGAAGAGCTGGGTTTTGAGGTCACTGATCACAGCCTCGTCTTGTACGGGTACTGCCGCTGTTGTCGTTCGGGACGACAGTCTCGGGAAGAGTCAGCCGAATAGGACAAAAACGGTGGCCAACTGGTCGCAAATGGCGATATGTTGGGGGCACTTCTCCTCGCATGCTCCACAGCGGATGCAGCTGTCAGCCGACGAACCTTCACTTTTCTTGGTGCCAAATCCGAGTGCAGACGGCTTCCAGTCGAGCCTTCCGAATGACCTGTAGTTCATCAGAACTATCTCTTCACAGACGATTGTTCGTATTCCAATATATAACGGCGAGTGTCTCTGTCAAATCGCTTCGGTCAAGAGCCAGTGGAGCGCGGACGCCTCGACTTCCCTCGTCCTGTCCGTTGCAAACCGGGTCAAAGGGAATAAACTGAATGTGCATGAAATCAGCAGTTCACGGGCTTCTCAGGGCACATCTGTCCTGTGGGGTCGGTGCAAGGAGCCATGAATGAAGAGGAGAGTCGCCGTTGTCTTCGGTTCGCGCTCAGTGGAGCACGAGGTCTCTATCATCACCGCCGTACAGGCGATGAATTCTCTGGACCCGGACCAGTTCGACGTTGTTCCGCTCTACGTGTCCAAGGATGGTGTCTGGTTCACGGGAGAAGCGCTGAAAACGATGGACGTATTCGGTGACCTGGCCGCTCTTCCGGGCAAGGTGCAGCGCGTGCAGCTGCAGCCCTTTTCCGGAAAGTTGACCTTCGCAGTGCGGGGCCTGCGCAAAGGCTTCATGGTTCGTGGAGTGGACGTGGAACCGCTGGCTGTCGACGTCGGACTACTGTGCAATCACGGCACCAACGGCGAAGACGGGACGGTGCAGGGTATGTTCGAACTGCTGGGGATCCCCTACACGAGTTCAAGTGTGACGGGCTCCGCGCTTGGGATGGACAAGGTGTTCCAGAAACAGCTGTTCATGGCAGCTGGAATCCCTGTGGTTCCGTACGTCAGCTTCAGCAGACGCACATGGCGTGCTTCGCCGGATGACTGCCTTCGTAAGGCTGAGCAGCGACTGCAATTCCCTATGTTTGTGAAACCGGCCAATCTGGGCTCCAGCGTGGGGATCACGCGCGCGACGGATCATGACACACTGTGCTACGCACTGGAGGTCGCCAGTCACTTTGACCGCAAGTTGCTTGTGGAGCAGGCAATTACTGATCATCGTGAGGTGAACTGTGCGGTCCTGGGCAACGACGAGCCCATGCCATCCGCTTGCGAGGAGGTTTTCAGCTCACACGCCTTCCTCGACTACGACGCCAAATACAAAGTGGGGTACAAGACCACGACTGGGTCGGATCATGACGGCCAGAAGGCCGAGGCGCGAAAAGTGCCGGCGAATCTTGGCGATGACCTAACCAGTCGGATACAGGAACTGGCGTGCCGCGCATTCGTCGCACTCGATTGCCGTGGTGTCGCCCGAGTGGACTTCCTGATTGATGCATCAGGAGCCGTCTACGTCAACGAGATCAATACGATTCCGGGCGCCCTGTCGTTCTACCTATGGGAAGCAGTCGGCATGCAATACCGGGACCTGCTGACGAAGCTGATCGATCTCGCCTGTGAAGCATTCGAGGACCGCAGGTCGAATGTCATCAACTACAACGTGTCAGACCTGCTGAAACTGGGTTCAAAGGGCAAGTCCGGAAGCAAGAGCGTCTGACGGAGCCTCGTGGCCAGCACGGTCGTCGACGGCATCACACTCACGTACGTGGATGAAGGGTCTGGAGACCCTGTCGTGCTGCTCCATGGGTGGGGCGGCCAGGCAGCCAGTATGATGCCGCTCATCGCGGGATTGCGGGACAAGTATCGGGTTCTGGCCTTCGATCTTCCTGGCTTTGGTGGCAGCAGTCTTCCTCCGGCTCCGTGGGGTGCGCCCGAATATGCTGCCTTTGTCGAGAAAGCTGTGACGTCTCTTGGAATCGGGCGCGCGACGTACCTCGGACACTCGTTCGGCGGCCGCATCGCCATATGGCTGGCGGCACACGTGCCCGAAACGGTACAGGCCCTTGTCCTCGTCGATGCCGCCGGCATCAGACCACCCACAACGATCAGACGACGCACGCGTCAGGCATTCTACAAAGTCGCCAAGGCGGTTCTGCATCTCCCGGTGTTCGGGCCTCGGGGCCCGGCACTGCAGGAGCGACTCGCCATGCGCTTTGGAAGTGCCGACTACAGGGCGACGGCTGGCGTGATGAGGGCATCCATGGTGAGGACCGTGGGTCTCGACCTTACTGCGTCTCTGGGGGCCGTCAGTGCCCCGACACTCCTTGTGTGGGGGGAGAAGGACGCCGAAACGCCCATGGCGGATGGACGAAAGATGGAACGGCTGATCAGTGGTTCGCGGCTTATTTCGGTAGCAGGTGCGGGTCACTTCAGCTATTTGGACAGCCCGGCATTTGTGAATGCCGTAGTCAGCGCATTCCTCTGTGGAACACGAGAAGGAGCGACAGGATGAGAGGTTTGGCCGACCTTCTTCTGGTCATGGCCGCCGGTACTGCCCTCGCCCTTGCCTGGGCAAGATTCGTCTATCTTCTTCACATGCTGCAGATCGAGGAATACGATACCCGGCGGTTCGTTCACTGGGTTGTCCTCCATGCCGACCGGCTGGCGGCCAATCCGCTGCTTGACCTCCTTGCCCTCGTCGGGGCGCTCGCACTGTTTCTGCGCCTCGAATCGGTGTCTTCGATCGTCGTTCGCAGCTTGTCGATAGCCGTTGGTTTGGCGGGACTCCTGTGGGAACGCCGTCTCGGGGCACGGAGTCCGGTGAAGAAGGCCCTCGTCATGACTCCGCGCGCGCGGCGCCTGCTGGTTTGTACCGCAATCCTCAGCACGGGGATGTGCCTGGCACCGCTTGCTGGACAGGGAAGACTTGCCCTCGCGATAGCCTGGCTCTTGCCGGCCATGGCCCCTCTCGTTCTGGTCGTCAGCCGCACGATCATGGAACCAATCGAGGCCTGGATACGAGACTGGTATGTCAGAGACGCTCGCAGGATCCTTGCCGGGTTTGCTCCGACTGTGGTCGGTATTACCGGAAGCTATGGCAAGACCAGCACCAAGTTCTTCACAGCGCACCTGCTTGAGTCACGATATCGTGTTCTGATGACGCCGGAGAGCTACAATACGGCCATGGGCATCTGCCGCGTCATTCGCGGGCACCTTGGCCCCGAACACGACGTGTTCGTGGTGGAGCTGGCCGAGAACGAACGGGGAGGATTCAAGCATCTTCTCAGCCTGGTCCCATGCAGTATCTCGATTGTGACGTCGGTCGGTCTGCAGCACCTCGAGGAGTTTGGCTCCGAGGAAGCCATCCGGCGTGTTCTACGGGGATTTGTCAGCATGCCCGGGAGTGGACCCACGGTCGTCCTGAACGGTGATGACCCTGTCCTGGCAGATCTCGGGAATATGCATGGCAAGAGAGTTCTGAGGGCGAGCGCGAGTGGATCGCCCTCCTCTGATCTACACGCCGAGAGCATTGTGATGGGGGTGGACGGACTGTCCTTCGACATCGTGACGAATCAGGGCGAGCGATTCCCCTGCCAGACGATGCTGCTCGGCAGGCACAACGTCGAGAACATCTTGCTTGCGGTCGCGGTGGCGCGTGAATTCGGGGTGTCGTGGAACGCGATCCAGGATAGTGTCGCAACACTGCAGGCACCTCCTCATCGCCTGCAGATGATGGCCGGTGCCGGAGGGGTACGCATCATCGATGATGCCTTCAACTCGAATCCTGCCGGGTTTGCCATGGCGATGGAGGTCCTGGCCGCTTTTCCTTCGCGACGAATCCTCGTCACCCCCGGGCTCGTATCGCTGGGTGATGTGGAGGACGCCGCGAACAGCGAGGCAGGCAGGCAGGCTGCTGGAGCGGCTGACACAGTGATCCTTGTGGGCCCGAAAAAGACTCGGCCGGTTCGCGAGGGACTGGTGATGGCAGGTTTCCCGGAGACGAACATCCTGACGGCTCGTTCTCTCGAGGATGTCACGGTGCTTATGCGAAGTCTGGTGACACCCGGTGACACGGTGATGTTTGAGAACGACCTCCCTGATACCTACAATGAGTGATGTGATTGCCGCGAGACGGGTGGTCAGGAACGTGGGTGGTCGATCGTGGTCCATGC
>JAPLGJ010000169.1 GCA_026390215.1 Caldisericota bacterium | reverse complement strand
TGGAATTCATCGAGGCACGCGCACGCCAGACAGGGTTCCGCCCCAGCCTGGAGGATGTGCGGCGCCACTTTGGATTTAACTCCCTCAACTCGGTCGTCGTGTACATCAAGACGCTCGAACGCAAAGAATACCTCCCTCAGCCGAACCTCATCAAGGGTACGCCGGCCACCCCATCGCTGATGATACCGGTGCTGGGCACTGTCGCGGCGGGCATCCCCATCCTGGCCGAGGAGAACATCGAGAAGTGGATCTTTGTCACACCGCCGACGCCCGCAACTGCCGACTACTTTGGCCTCAAGGTCAAAGGAGACTCCATGATCGACGAACACATCGTGCCCGGGGATATCGTCGTCGTCCACAAACAGCAGACCGCAGACAATGGCGACATTGTTGTGGCACTGTTTGGAGACGAGGCGACCGTCAAGAAGCTGCACGAGGGAGATGACGGTATCTTTCTCATGCCGGCCAACCCTGCGTACCACCCTATTCCTGTCACCAGCGACGTCAGCATTATCGGCAAAGTTGTCGGCCTTGTCCGCGAGCACCTGTCCTGAGGAGGGCATATGAATTCCACGTCTGGCTTCCCGGTCTCACCAACCCCGTCTGACAAGCTGCCGCTGCTCTACGTCGAGGAACGAAACGGCCGTCTTGCCGCCTTTGTCTTCCGTGGCGAGGTCAAACATGTCGACCGTGTCCTCAAGATGTGGGCCAGTGGGCGGTTTACCTCCGATCATACGGAGGATGCAACCTACTACACCATCATGAGCGACGACAAGATGATAGCAACCGTCGCGAGAGACAATGTCCATCGACACTGGTATATGGTTAGACTGATGGATTGACAGAAACACTATGAGTGGTCCGGCATGTCCTTTGTCCACCTGCATCTTCACACGGGCTTCAGCTTTCATGAGAGCCCCATCCGAATCGAAGACCTGGCACAACGCAGCCGCGAACTGGGCTACTCCTCCTGCGCCATCACCGACAGCAACACCCTGGCCGGCGCTATCCGCTTCGACCGTGCGGCGCGTTCGGCCGGAGTCACCCCTGTTTTTGGCAGCGAGCTGACATTGCTCAGCAATGAGCCAGACGACCACGTCGTCGTCCTGGCCCGCGATCTGGAGGGATATCGCAACCTTTGTCGTCTGGTGACCTGTGCCCAGGCACACGGCCGGCCACGCAAGGCACGCCGCCTGCTGGAGGAAATGCGCGAACTCTTCAAGACCAGCCTGTACCTGGACGTTCAAAACCCCCTGTTTGCCGACTCCACCCGCCTGTTGTACCGTATGCGCCGATTATCTGATGAAACCGGTGTGCCCGCCTGCGCCACCGGCGGCGTTACCCATCTGCACCGCGTCGATGCAGAGGTACGCGAGATGCTTCTCGCCATTGGTTCGCTGGAAGACGTCGACGCCCGCAGCAGGCAGTCCCACGTCAACGCCGAGAGCTGGTTCAGGGGGTCAGACGAGATGCAGGAACTGTTCGCAGACTGGCCCGAGGCGCTGGCCGCCAGCGGACACATCGCGGCGGAATGCCAGGTGGAACTG
>JAPLGJ010000116.1 GCA_026390215.1 Caldisericota bacterium | reverse complement strand
GACAGTTCGGCAGCTTTCTCCGGTGTCATCCCTTTGGCCTTGCGCTTCTCAAAGATGAGAGCGGCAAACTCGGCTGCCTTGGGTGACGTCTTGGGATCCACGATCTGCACGCCGGTCAGGTCGACGCCCAGGCGGGTCGCGTTTGCGCGGATGGATGTCTCGTCTTCAACCAGGATGACGTCGGCAATTCCACCACTGACCAGCATCTGTGCCGCTTTCAGGGTGCGGTCTTCATTGCCCTCAGGCAGAATGACGGTGCGGTGCAGGGCCTTCGCCTTGGCCCGGATCTCTTCGATTACGCTCATGTGTTCCTCCCGCAAAGGTTGACTACGCCGAATATTGTACCACGGTGGCGCTCAGCGTCCAGCGCGGGACACTATGCCAGCAGCCGTGTCAGGATCATATAGACTGCCGTTCCTGAGAAAGTGCTGAGCAGGGAGTTGTGCTTCCACCGGTGGACGAGAACAACAATGCCCACGCCCGCAAGAGCCGGTATCCCGTAGGGTGCCGCGAGCCACGCAATACTGCTGAGCGAGTAGAAGACGAGAAGCCACAGAACAAGCGGTGGCAAGACGGTCTCGACAGTGGCAATCCAGCGGGGTGGATGGTTGCGGCTGAACAGCAGGAACGGTAGGAGGCGGCTTGCGAAGGTGATGCTTGCCATGACGGCGAGGACCACGAGGGAGTCAGCCATCATCCGTATGCCTCGAGAGAAGCAGCAGCATGCCCGTTCCCGCGGCGATGGAGGCCGGCAGAACGGCCGAGGATGGAAGAAGGAGGCGTCCGACCACCGTTGTTGCCAGGGCGACAGCAAGGGGCACAAGGGAGCGGATTCTCTCTGTACTTCCGACGGCCAGGACCAGAAACAGAGCTGTCAGCGAAAACTCGATGCCCGTGATGGTGGCCGGGACGGCTCTTCCCAGGAGGCCGCCGACCAGCGTTCCGGTCACCCAGTACAGGTGGTCCAGGAGAGAGATGGCGACATACAGGCGAGTCCTTGTGGAAGGTTCTGGTTCGTTGATCGAGGTTATCAGGGCGAAGGTCTCATCCGTGATGGCGAAGATCAGGTATGGCTTGGCCCACCGTGCGCCGGAAAACTTCGTGAGGAGCGACAGGCCATAGAAGGAGTGGCGCAAGTTGAGCAGGCAGGCCATAACGATGGCTGTCGCCATGGACATGCCGGTAGCAGACAGTCCAAGGATGAAGAACTGGGTGGCTCCTGAGTAGACGAAGATGCTCATGGCCACCGGATACCACCAAGGGTGTCCAGCCTGCACTGCCACGAACCCGAACGCGATGCCAAGAGGGATGTACCCCATCAGAACCGGGAAGGAGTGCTGGGTTGCCTGTCGAAAGATGGATCGGTTTTCCATGGGCGGATTGTACGGAATCGGCCGCTGGTGTCAAGCGGCAGGGATGACTGTCACATCATCTCTGTCAGCGCGTGAATGAAGGCGAAGGTGCAGAACGGCAGAATTCAGTCAGAGTTGTGCTGCATCCGCTTTCGTATGGGCCGGCAGACGGCGTATGCGGCGACCCCGCCGATCACCGCTTCGGGGATGCCGCTCGTCAGGATGGTCAGGCCGATCAATCCAAGGAGCAGGTCGAACCCTTTTCCCAGCACCGTTGCGTAGCTATGCCCGAAGAAGACGTAGATGCCACCCAGGACACCAAAGGTGTTTGCCAGGCTGCCCAGTGCTCCGCTGAGGCCGTAGACGACGCCGCTCTTCCATTTCAGGCGGCTGAACAGCTCGAAGCAGGCACCCGCTACGACGCCCACAAGGATCCTCGGCACGAAGCAGATGACAAGGCTCCACACATTGCCTCGCGTGGTCCCGAGCGTGTAAAATGGCGTGAAGACAAACGCAACGAGAGGGCTCGGCGGAGTGAATGTCCACACGAGCAGGCTGAACAGCCCGGCGAATGCCCCCATGGCGGCGCCTGCCCCCGTGCCGAGAAGGATGGCTGTGATGATGACCGGGATCATGGCGAGGGTCGCGACAATCGGTCCTATCGCCGGAAGGGAACCGAGCGGCGTGAAGCAGACCACCGCCTCAATAGCGAGAAGCATGGCGAATTGGGTCAGAGTGACGGTTCTTGTCTTGAGCGGTGTTTTCATGCCAAACCTCCATATAGGGTATCGGCGGCATCCTCGGCGCAGCAATCGCAGCCGCTCCTCTGGTTCGAGAAGGCGGTGATGTCCCCTTGCGAAACCACAGGCATGGGTGGTTTCATAACTATTCTAGCACGGTTTCGTGAGCGTGGGGCTATATCGGCTCTGTGGAAAGGCCGATGTCAGGAGCGTGGTCTTCTAATCTGTCATTCCCGCGAAGGCGGGAATCCATCCTTGAACCTGCTGTTGGGTGTCACCCTCCTGTTCAGGAGATGGTGTCGTCAGTCATCTGCCACTGGACTGCAGGCAACTCCTTGCCGTGGGCAGGCACATGACGACGGTCTTGCGAATATTCGGCAGTGGTTCAGAATGTGCCCAGTCGCACATACTGCTCGACCTCGGCTGAAGGTCATTCGACGTACCACAGAGAGAGGGGAGGATCCATCGTGACGCAACTCGATTTGGTTGTCAGTAGTCGCGCTGCAAGAGAAGCTGCCGTCAGGCCCGGGTTCCGGGAGTTTGTCATATGCGCGCTTGTCCTGATGCTTCTCATCGTGCCACTGAGCCCCGCCCTCAGTGTGCTGGGGGCCGACCCGCTCGTGCTGGACGGGACCGAGAGTTCGTGGGCAAAACCGGAGCTGGAGCTCGCCTACTCGTATGGACTGACCTATCCCACGGTGATGAACAGCTTCATCAGGCCGATCACGCGCGAAGAGTTCTGTGTGATCGTCGTGAAGCTTTACGGGAGACTGACGGGCAAGACGTTGCAGGCCGGGACGTCACCGTTTACCGACACGACGAACCCCGAAATCATCAAAGCCTACGACTTGGGCATCGTCCAGGGCACGGGTGGAGGGAAATTCTCGCCCATCCTCTCCATCACCCGCCAGGAGATCGCCACGATGATCTACCGCGCGCTGGGCAAGGCGGTTGCGCAACTCAAGCCGGTCAACCAGACCGATTTCCCGTTCGCGGACCAGGGAAAGGTCGCAGATTGGGCTCTCGAGGCAATGCAGTTTGCGTATCAGAACGCCATCATGAAAGGAGTTAGCGCAACGACCATCGATCCTCTGAGCAATACGACCCGCGAGCAGGGGATCGTGCTGATCAAGAGGACCTATGAGGCGTTCCGGTCTGCTTCTGATGTGAAAGCGACGCTGGTGATGCCGACCGGCAGGAGTATCACGTTGACCGAAAAGGCCAAGTACCTGGCGTCGGACTGGCATGGTCTGCTGAATGCCCCTTTGTATGATTCGCGGCTGACGCTGTATGCTGCGACCGGGTCGGACAAACCCAAGAGCAAACCGGCGGACAAGCTGCAGCTCGTGTCGGCTTCTCTGTACTCCAAGGCCGACAATGCCGCGCTCATTAATGTGTCCGGGAACAGGGTGCGGTACTTCGCCTATACGTTGACTCGCGCGGTACCTGCAAAGGTTGTCTGGCAGGTTGCGAATGTGCGCTTCATTGGGTTTCTGACGAACTGGCAGACACCGACAGGACTGGTTGCATCAGGCCAGGTGGCAGGGACAGCCGGGGAATTTACCGTTGATTTCGCGACCTTCGCTACGAAGCTGGGAGTGCCAAGCCTGTATCGCCAGCAGACAAGGACTGACACGCAGCAGGTCCTCTACGTGAGGGCAGTCCCTGTCGACGGCAGGGGTCAGTGCATCGGTGACCCGGGTGAAGGGATACGTGTGCTGTACGGCAGCCCCCTGTCGGTACCACCGTCTGCAAGTTCGCCGCTGGCTTCGCCCTCCTTCCAGTTGTGGACGACTCGGCAGGGCGGGGAACCCAATGGGCAGGGAGAGTATCCCAACAAGCTGGAGCACCTTACTGAGGTCGGGGTTTCCTGCACCGAAACGACGCCTCACTGGTTTCAATTCCAGGGTGCGGGTGGGATTACCAGCAGTGTCGTCTTCCAGGTTTCTGCCAGGCCGTTCAGCAACCTGGAAAGCTGGGACGCGCCATCGGGGTTGGTCTACTCCAAAGCGTACAGTGCTCTTCCTGTCACACTCCTTGCCAACTACCAGAACACGGTTCCCATCCCATTTCATGACTTCGGTCCAGCCGCGGCTACGCTGAAGCCCGGTGATGCCGTGTCGTACTACGTGAGAGTGGTTGCGCTCAGCACTTCGGTGACGCCCGGGGTGACATCGGCGGCTCTCTCTGAGACCATGAAGGTGAACTACTTCAAGCAGCAGAAGGTGACGATCTACACGTCGAAGACAGTCTCGGTGCCTTCGTACACACCAACCATCAAGGTCGTCCACTACGAGCCAGTACAGTGGGAGGACCCCAACTGGTCGCATTACTATACGGTGTACCGGGATCCCAAGTGGAACGAGCTGAACTTCAACGTCACGAATGGGAGTTCGACTCTCTACACATACATCTATTATAAACTGAACGACCCAACCATGACGCCCGACCGCTACGAGAAGGAAATCCTGTGGAAGTGGCTCAAAGCGGGGTCCCACCTCCAGGTCTGGGACAAGCAGGAGAACAAGTCCTGGTGGGGGGAACTGTGGGATGGTATTGTGAGTTTCTTCAAGTCAATCATCGACGTCATTGCCAAGATCACCAACTGGGTGTCGGCGGCTTTTGCGAAGATCAAGGGAGGCCTCGTAGCGTTCATCGCGAAGAACTTCCCCGGGATACCGGACGACTGGCGCAAGGGACTGGAGTTTGCCCTGACGATGCTGGCAGACTACGGACTTGCCTCTCTTGGCATTCCACCGTCTCTGCCCAATTGCGATCAGCTGGCGAATGGAAGTCTCGACTACCTGGCCAATGAGGCGCTGGCTCAGGCAGGAATTCCAGCCAACGCCGTGACCGACGCGTTGATGGATCAGGCGAAGACGACAATCAAGGACAAGCTGGCCGATTCCACCAACAGTGCA
>JAPLGJ010000093.1 GCA_026390215.1 Caldisericota bacterium | reverse complement strand
CTTCACTCGCCTCCCCGCCGGTCACCCGGAAGGGTACTTCGAAGCATTTGCGAACCTGTACAGGAGCTTCTGCAATGTGCTCATGGCAAAGAAGCAGGGCAGTACACCTGACCCACTGGACGTCTTCCCGACCGTCGTCGATGGTGCCCGCGGGACGAAGTTCGTGTTTGATTGTGTGAAGAGCAGCAAAGAAGGCGCGGCCTGGGTCGACGCCTCCTTCGACATCTAGTAGGGCCAATATGCAAACAAGCCGCGGAAATCGGTGGTTCGTGTTCGGGACTCTTTTTGGGTTCATGCTGCTTCATCAGGCCGACATGCTCCTCATAGGACCGCTCACGACGCCGGTCATGGAGACGTTCCACATCAACGAGGCTCAGATGGGTGCCGTCGTCACCGGTGCCCTCATTGTGGGAGGCATCCTCTACCCGGTGTGGGGATACCTGTACGATCGGTATTCGAGGCCGAAGTTGCTCGCGTTGGCCTCGTTCCTCTGGGGTTCGACCACATGGCTTTCGGCCCTGGCGCCCACGTTCCCCATCTTCGTCGTCACGCGTGCGTCGACCGGTATCGATGACGCCAGCTACCCGGGCATTTACTCGTTGCTCGCAGACTATTTTGCTCCCGCCGTACGTGGGCGTGTCTACGGTGTGCTGCAGACTTCGTCGCCATTTGGCTACATCATCGGCATGGTCCTGGCGACAGCGCTCAAGGACGTCATTGGATGGCGAGGAGTGTTCTTTGTGACCGGATCGCTGGGGATTATTGTCAGCGCGATCATTTTTCTGGGCGTGCGCGACGCTGCACGGGGGAGGTCGGAGCCTGAGCTCCAGAACGTTGCGGTGCTTCAGGAACACCGCTTCGAGTGGCGTACCGCAGGTCGGCTGCTGCGGAAGAAATCACTGGTGCTTCTCTACCTGCAGGGGTTCTTCGGCGTGTTTCCCTGGAACGTCATCACGTACTGGTTCTTCCGGTATCTCGAGAAAGAACGCGGCTACAGCGGGGGTGAGGTCCTTTCGACCATGATTGTGGCCATTCTGGTGCTGGCATCAGGGTATCCTCTCGCTGGAGCGCTGGGCGACCGCCTGTTCCGCAGGACCACACGTGGAGACCACGTTTCTGGTGATGCTCGCCGCCTCGGCTTTCTTCACGCCGTTTGCATCGCCCAATGTCATCTCTACGGTCTGCGATGTTACCTTGCCTGAAGTGCGTAGCACGTCCGTTGCCATCCAGAATTTCGTCGAGAGTGCAGGAGCGGCACTTTCGCCGCTGGTCGCTGGTCTCATCGCGGTCAGGCTGGACCTGCGGACAGCCATTGTCGTTATCTGCACGTCGACGTGGGCCGTATGTGCGTTGCTGTTTGTAGGCGCCATCATCCTCGTGCCGCGCGACATCGAGGCCGTCCGCGCCGAACTGCGCCTGCGCGCGCAAGCCGAGCAGGCACCGCTGTAGTACCTGCGGGCTCGTCACCCGGTGGTCGGCATATCCAGACGCTTGAGCTAAGGAGGTGAAAGGATGGTCGGCAGTTGACCGGCCATAATATGGGCCGCCTGCTCGAACAGTCCAGGAAGACCTTCCGTTTCCAGGCCGAGGCGCACGATGACCAGCAGGACGGCTTCACCGTCATGGGCTGCCTGAGCGACCGACAGAACAGCTCCGTGGTGGCTGGACCAGTAGTCTGTGAGGCTGTTGGCACCGAGGAGCGAGGCGTTCTCGAAGCAGTTGAAAAGGGCATCGATGCTTGCCGCCTTGGCCTCGACAGCGGGGACGGCGAACACGAAGAAGGCTCCGGCTGGATCGAAGCCGATTGAACCCTTCCCCGTCACGTCGATGACAGGCATGGGGTACGGCGCGCGTATCCATCT
>JAPLGJ010000178.1 GCA_026390215.1 Caldisericota bacterium | reverse complement strand
GTCGTTTTTGGCGCGATGGGCATCACATTCGAGGAGGCTGACTATTTCATATCAGATTTTCGAAAGAGTGGTGCAATCAACCAGTCAGTTCTGTTCATGAACCTGGCAAATGACCCAGTCATCGAGCGCATAGCGACTCCCCGTTTCGCACTGTCCGCTGCAGAGTATCTTGCTTTTGAACTCGGAATGCACGTTCTGGTCATCCTGTCCGACATGACCAACTACTGCGAAGCTCTGCGCGAGATCTCTGCAGCACGGAAAGAGGTGCCGGGCAGGCGCGGCTATCCGGGATACCTCTATACGGATCTGGCTACAATCTATGAGCGAGCTGGCCGTATCAAGGGCAAGAAGGGGTCGATCACCCAGCTGCCGATCCTGACGATGCCCGAAGACGACAAGACACATCCCATTCCGGATCTTACGGGCTACATTACCGAAGGACAGATCTTCCTGAGCAGGTCATTGCATCAGGCAGGCATCTACCCGCCCATCGATGTGCTTCCATCGCTTTCCCGGCTGAAGGACAAGGGTATCGGCAAGGGCAAGACGCGCGAGGATCACTCTGGGCTTCTCAACGAGTTGTTCGCCGCCTATGCCCGAGGACGCGACGCCAAGGAGCTTGCGATTGTCCTCGGCGAGTCGGCGCTCACAGAGACGGACCGGACCTTTGTGAAATTCTCGGATGAATTTGAACGTCGTTTTGTCCGGCAAGGGCGCGATGAGGACCGGTCGATCGAACAGACCCTGTCCATCGGGTGGGAACTTCTTTCGATGCTGCCCTTGCAGGAATTGAAGCGTGTCTCGGTAGCCATGATAGAGAAGTACATGCCGAAGGGTATGGCGTAGGGACAGCGATGATCCTCAAGGTCAATCCGACCAGGATGGAGCTTCTGCGGCTGCAGAAGCGGTTTGTTCTTGCTCGGAGGGGTCACAAGCTTCTGAAAGACAAGCTCGAGGGTCTCATGAAGACGTTCATCAGGCTTGCGGAGGAGTATGGTGACTATCGGGCGCACGTTGATCACGAACTGCCGGGCGCACTGGCTGCGTTCAAGGGTCAAACCGCCACGTACCCGGTGGTCGTTGTGGAGCTTCTCTCGCGAACAGTCTCTACTCGTCTCGATATTGAAGCAGGAACCAAGACCGTCATGAATGTGGCCTTGCCCACGCTGTCCTTCTCGATCTCGGATTTCGAGTCTCCGTCATTCGCCGGGCTGGAGGGAGCCGGAGTGGAAGCTTCTCTCCTGAGGCTGTACGAGTTGATGCCGTCCATCGTGAAGCTAGCTCAGATTGAGGCAAGCATACGCCTGATGGCGGAGGAGATTCAGCGAACCCGGCGGCGCGTGAATGCCCTCGAGTACGTCATGATTCCCAACCTCGAGGAGACGATTCGGTTTATTACGTCGAAACTGGACGAGAATGAACGGGCAAACACCACGAGGCTTCTGAAAATCAAGGAGATGATCCGGGCTCATTGAGGACGCGTCAGCGGATGTTCGAGGCTGTCCTGTCATGTCGACAGGCGTATCTCGGGAAGTCCATAGAGGTACTGGACAAGGTCGTCCGATTGCCGGACGACCGCGTTGCTCATCGGGATGTCGTGACGTATGCGGGCGGAGCTGTCTGTGTCGTGGCATTGACGGCCGATGATCGTGTCGTCCTTGTGCGCCAATACAGACCAGCCCCCGAGATGGTCATGCTTGAGATCCCGGCTGGGCGCCGTGACGTGCGGGAACACTTTCTTACGGCCGCACGCCGGGAACTCCGGGAGGAGACTGGATATGTTGCGAGCTCCTGGAAGAAGTGCATTGAATTCTGGCCCAGCCCCGGCTTTGTCGATGAACGGTTGACACTGTACGTTGCGAAGGGGCTTCGACACGGTTCCACCGAGATGGATTCCGACGAGTTCATCAGGCCGGTTCTCATGCCTGTCACCGAGGCCATTCAACGGTGTCGCGACGGGCGCGTGAATGATGCGAAGACACTCATTGGGTTACTGTGGTATGCTGCGTTCGAAGTATCGGCGGGCAGTACGTGACGGCGTTCTGGTATACAGTCGCCTTTCGCATGGCCGCCGTGTTGCCCGTCTGGCTCAAACGGGTCATTGCCGGGCTCATTGCGTGGGGCTACTTCGCCTTCAACGTCACGCAGAGGCGTGGGGTCTTTGCGAACCTGAGAATCATGAGGCCTGAAATGAGTCATCGGCAGCTGTCACGGTTGGCGTTGCGGACGTTCGCACAGGCTGGCATGAACCTGCTCGACTTCTTTGGGATACCGTCCACGAGCGATGCACGCATCGAATCGATGATCGTGAACTTCGCAGACATGCGCGCGTTGCTCAATGAGCGTTCCGATGGCAGACCGTTCTGCCTGGTCGCCGCGCATTACGGTCACTGGGAGCTGGCCGGGGCGATGCTCGGGTTGGGCGGTTATCGGACGCACGCGATTGCACTGTCACAGAGCAGTAGGGTTGTTGAGCGGCTCTACGAGTCCCTCCGAATGCGTTTTGGAATGACTGCTCACGACGTCCGGTTCGGGTTGAGAGACCTCCTCCGACATCTTCCAGAGGGCGAAGTCCCAGCCATTGTCTCTGACAGAGACTACACTGGCAGTGGAGAGGAAGTGGAGTTCTTTGGGAAGCCAGTTCTCTTTCCCCGCGGGGCGGCACTGCTTTCGTTTCGCAGGAAGCTCGTCGGGATTCCTGGATTTCTGGTGAGGCGGCCAGATGGAAGGTTCCTGCTGGTTTTTGGCCGACCAATCAACCCGGAAGCTTCAGACGAGCGGTCCTGGGTGCGAGCCTTCGTCATGGACTTCGCACAGCAGTACGAGGCAATCGTTGACCAGGATCCCACGCAGTTTCTGAATTTCTTCGATTTCTGGAGCACCGTCGCATGAGAATCGCTGCGGTCATTCCTGCGTTCAACGAGGAACAGAACATTGCGGCTGTTCTGGAAGGAGTGCGTCCGTTTGTGAGCGCTATCGTAGTCGTCGACGATGGTTCTGCCGACAATACGGCAGGGGCCGCGGATGCCGCGGGAGCCATCGTCCTTCGCCACGAGTCGAATGTGGGCAAGGGCGCTGCGCTCAAGACTGGATTCAGGTATCTCATCGATAGCGGCTTCGACGGAGCGGTTACTATCGATGCCGACGGACAGCATGACCCTGCTGAGATCCCGCTGTTCATCGCTGCGGCTGAACAAGGCTACGACATGGTCGTCGGAGACAGGATGTCGAACGTCTCGACGATGCCCTTCATCCGAAGATTCGCGAACCATGCGTCCTCATCCCTCATCAGCCTGTTCCTTGGGCAGCATGTTCGGGACAGCCAGAACGGTTTTCGCTACTACAAGCTGACTTCGGTCCTCTCTCTGCCACTCAAGGCGAACAAGTACGACCTGGAGACCGAGGTGATCTTCAAGATGGGCAGGGCAGGGTATCGGATAGGCTGGGTGCCGACTCGGACGATTTACCGGACGGAGGCAAAGAGCAAGATCAACTCGCTCACTGACACGCTCAGATTTGTCGGCGTGCTTGTGCGATATGGTCTGTTCAGACGGTAGGTCGACTCGTTGCGCCAGTGCGGACCGCTTTCGAGCGCACAATGTGAAGACAAGAGGGAATTCCAGTGCCCGTTCCTTGGCTCTACAGGTAGTCACGGGAGATCAGAATGTGAAGGGGCGTTTGCCTGACAAGAGAAGCTGATTGACGAAGTCGACAAAATCGTGGTGAAAGCCCAGTTGACTGTCAAACAAAAGAGAGTAGACTTTTGATTTGACCGCTTTTTTCCATACCGATATGAAAGGAGAGCCATGCGCGTGGCAGGAAATATTATAGACTTTACCAAAATCAAATCAAGTTACGCGATGCCCGACCTCCTCCAGCTCCAGAAAACGTCTTACGACTGGCTTCTGGGACCAGGTCTTGCTCAGATCTTTGCGAGAGTGTTCCCTATCGACACCGCCAAATTGCGGATCGAGTATGTGAACCACGATATCGAACGGCCGGCCAAGTCGATGGAAAACTGCCGCAAGGCAGGACTGAGCTTTGAGGCGATGGTTCGCGCCAACTTCCGCCTTATCAACAAGGAAACCGGCGAGATACGGGAACAGCCGCTTATCATCACACAGATTCCCCTCATGACTCCGTTTGGAACATTCCTCATCAATGGCGCGGAACGCGTGATCGTTTCACAGCTGGTCCGCTCGCCCGGGGTCTATTTCGAGGGCGGGAAAGACAAACTGTCCGGCGCACAGATCTACATGGTGACCCTTATTCCCGACCGGGGAAACTGGATGGAAATCGAGGCCGGCAAGGATGATGTCATCTACACGCGCCTTCGGAAGAAGGCTCACAAGGTCCCCATGACCCTGGTGCTCAAGGCTCTTGGTATCGAGTCCAACGAGGAGATCGAGCGCCTCTTCACGATTGAGAAGACCGAGCGCTTATCCACCGAACAGCTTCGGTCGGTGTTCGATCAGGTTGAGTATGCGGCGGTCGAGCCACTTCTGGATTCAAAGGGGAAGGAGATCATCAAGGAAGGTGCCGCGATCACCAGAAAAGCGATGAGCCTTCTCGAGAATCATGGCGCAAGATCGTTCCTGGTCAGCAGCAGGCAGCCTGACCGCTGGATTGTCAAGACGCTCAAGGCCGACAAGACCACGAATCAGGAAGAGGCAGTGAAGCAGATCTTCAAAGAGATGCAGCCGAAGGAGCGCCTTACGCTCGAGGCTGCGCAGAGTCTGCTGTCAACTCTTCTGACCGACCAGGCATACAACACGTTCACGCCGATTGGTCGCTACAAGATCAATAAGCGATTTGGGACGGACAGCGATTCTGCCGTTCTGACCAGAGACGACTATGTTTCCATTATTCGGCACCTGATCGATATCCGCGAGCGCAAAGCCAACTTCGATGATATCGACAGCTTGGCGAACCGTCGTATCAGGCGTGTAGGGGAATTGCTTGCCGAGGAAATCCAGGACAGCATGCTGAAGGTAGCCAAGGCGACCCGTGACAAGGTCACGATCTACTCATCCGAGCAGATGATGAACCTCCAGAATGTCCTCAACACCAAGCCGGTCATCTCTTCTATCCGGAACTTCTATGGGCAGAGTCAGCTATCCCAGTTCATGGAACAGATTAACCCGTTGTCGAGTCTTGCACACAAGAGACGGCTTAGCTCTCTCGGACCAGGCGGTCTGAACAGGAAACGGGCGGGCGTGGAAGTCCGGGACATCCACTCTTCCCACTACAGCCGCATTTGCCCCATCGAGACTCCGGAGGGCGGAAACATAGGACTTATCAACAGTTTGAGTTCATACGCCAAACTCGATCAGTACGGATTCATCACAGCGCCGTATGCCAAAGTCGAGAAGGGCCGCAAGGACGAGAAGAACGTTGTCTACATGGACGCCGAGGAGGAGGAGTACCATTCGATCGCCCAGGCCAATACTGCTGTCGATGAAAAGAGCCGTCTGACTTCGAAGACGGTTATCGCCCGTCAACGAAGCGAAGGTGGCGAAATCCTCCCCAAAGAACTTCCTGCGGGCAAGGTCGACTACATTGACCTCTTGCCGTCGCAGATATTCGGGATTTCAGCCTCGCTGATCCCCTTCCTCGAGCATGACGACGCAAACCGCGCTCTCATGGGCTGCAACATGCAGCGACAGGCAGTTCCGCTTGTACGTCCCGATCGCGCCCGCGTTTCGACTGCCATGGAAGGCAGGGTCGTTCATGATAACGGGGACCTCGTGCTCAGTGATGTGGATGGGATCGTCTCGTATGTGGATGCCGAGCAGATCCGCATTTCGCCTCTGGCTGACGTAACGGATCTTCAGGCCGGTAGCATTCCGGTGGATGTCATCCCCGTCATGCTCGCTTCAGAGGCAAACGAGCCTGGTATTCTTGGTGATGTCCGCATGGTGCCGATTTCCTTCGCTCCCGCCGGTGTCTCAGAGGATATTCTCAACCTGGTAGGCTCAGAGATATCGCGCGAGCAGGTCGAGGTTCTTTCGGATGCCGGGGTCGAATCGTTTCAGTTTGTTCCTGCAGGCTCCATCGTTCAGAATTCGCTGACAGACCTGTTCGACGTGCAGATCAATGATGGTCTGGTTGGACAGGTGCTGGCTGAGGATATCCAGGAAGGCAAGAACAAAGTCCACAAAGCCGGCACAAAGATCACTGAGACGTTGCTTGGCCGCCTCATTAACAACGCGAAAATCCGTTCTCTTCCGATACAGGAAGGCGATGAGACCACGTCGGTCGAACTGCAGATGCTTGCGATGACTCCCATTGGGCAGCAGGTTCTTGGCCATCGCATTCTGGGCGTGACATCGGGGCAGGACCTGAGCTCCAGTATCGGCCGAACAGTCGGCGAGGAGAGTCTCCGCGACCTCTTTGCCAGGGACAAGAACGCGAGCGTCTTGACGTACGATCCCGCCAAGGCAGCAGGCTATGAGCTCTTCCGAGTCAACGGATCGCTTACAGGCCAGACGCTGGCTGAGGACATCCAGCTTCGCAAACCCAAGGTCCGGAAGCTGGCGGTCGGGAGAAAGCTGACTCGCAATGACCTGATTCTGATGGCGAAGAACGGAGTGACCCATGTTTCTGTCCCCCGAGCTCGCGTGTTCGAGCTTCAGAAGTTCAAGCGGACGAACCAGGATACTTGTATCAACCAGCACCCAGCCGTTTCCACAGGAGCAGAAGTACACGTTGGCGATCTCCTTGCAAACGGCTATGCGTCTGCAGAGGGCGAACTTGCCCTGGGCAAGAACCTCCTTGTCGCATATGTTCCGTGGCGGGGGTACAACTACCAGGACGGCGTAATCGTCAGTGAGCGTCTTGTGCGCGACGACAGTCTCTCGTCCATTCACATCAAGGAGCACAAGATCGAGGTAAGGTCGACCGAGTTCGGCAAAGAGGAAATCACTCGGGACCCACCCAACGTTTCCAAGGAACTCGCGCGCCATCTTGACGAGCGCGGCGTGGTTCAGGTCGGTGCACACGTCAAAGCTGAGGATGTCCTTGTCGGCAAGATCACCCCTCGTGCTGAGCAGGAGGAGTCCCCGGAGGTCAGGGTGTACTTCGCTCTGTTCCATGACAAGGCCCGTGACTACAAGAATACGTCCTATAAGGTCCCTCCGGGAGAGGACGGAGTCGTCATCGACGTTCAGGAGATCACAAAAGACAATACGAGTGATGCTCTTCCCGTCGGCGTCGAACGGATTATCAAGGTCTACGTCGCCAAGAAGCGCAAGATCATCGTTGGAGACAAAGTTGCGGGACGCCATGGAAACAAGGGCGTCATAACCCGTATCCTGCCGGAGGAGGACATGCCGTTTCTGCAGGACGGAACACCTGTCGATGTTATCCTGAGCCCGCTCGGCGTACCCTCACGCATGAACATCGGCCAGCTCCTTGAGGCCAGTCTGGGTATCGCTGCCCGGAAGCTCAACGTTCGCGCCATAACGCCTGTGTTCAACGGCGCCAATGAGGAAGAGATCAAAGCCCTTCTTCGCAAAGCCGGACTCAACGACAGCGGGAAAGAGGACGTTCGAGATGGGGTCTATGGCAAGTACTTCGATAGTCAGGTCACCGTAGGAGAAGCATATGTTCTCAAGTTGATTCACCTGGCCGAGGATAAGATGCACGCGCGCTCGACTGGCCGCTACACACTCATTACCCAGCAGCCAATCGGTGGCAAGGCACAGTTCGGCGGCCAGCGCTTCGGAGAAATGGAAGTGTGGGCCTTGGAGGCGTACGGTGCTTCGACCGTACTGCAGGAGATGCTGACGATCAAATCGGACGATCTTGAGGGCAGACGCGTGGCATACGAACGTCTCACGAAGGGAAACAACCTCTTCGAAACGGGTTCTCCAGAGTCATTCAATGTTCTTGTGAAGGAGCTTCGTGGGCTTGGGCTGGACTTGGAGACACTGCCGAAGGCAGGGGACACCCATGCGAAGAGCACCAAGGTAGTGCTGGAAGACAACGAATGACATTCTCTAGGGGAGGAAAAGGTGAGCAGATTCAGCCCGAGTGACATAAGGAACTTCGCGCTAGTTGGCCAAGGCGGCTCTGGCAAGACGATGATCACAGAACGCCTGGTTTTCCATGCCGGCGCGAGCCAGAGAGTCGGCCGTGTCGAAGATGGGACTACTGTTTCCGACTACCTGGATGAGGAAATCAAACGCCACATCAGCACAAGTATTGGCCTTTGCGAGTTTGACTACAAAGGGGTTCGCCTGAATCTGCTTGATACCCCGGGGTATGCCGATTTCATGACAGAAGCACAGGAAGCGGTCAGGGTAGCTGACGCCGCACTCCTCGCAATCAATGCCGGGGCTGGCATTGAAGTCCAGACCCCTCGTTTCTGGGGTTTGTGCGAAACACAGCGTATTCCCGTCGCATTTGTGATCAACAAGGTTGACTTGGAGAACATCGACTTCGATGCCCGGGTAGCCGAGTTGCAGGATGCTTTCGGACACAAGGTCGCCGTACTGACGATCCCGATTGTTTCAGGTCCTGCTTTCTCTTCGTTTGTCAACGTTCTCACTGGCAAGGTCCATGCGTACACGGCCGGCAACAACGAGGCGAGTGTGTCCGATGCCATTCCCGATGCTGTCAGGTCGGACTACGAGTCGGCGCGCGTCGCCCTCACGGAAGCTGTTGCGGAATCGGATGACGCCATCATGGAAAAGTACCTCGGGGGCGAAGCTCTGACTCAAGACGAGCTTGCGATGGTCTTCACGAAAGCGTTCAAGAGGCGGCAGGTCTTCCCAGTGCTTGGCGTGTCTGCCCTGAAAGGGGTCGGTTGCGACTACCTCATGGATTTTCTGTCATCCTACGCCCCGTCGCCCGTAGAGGTTTCGGTCCAGGCGACTCGCAAGGGTACGGAGGAGATGCTGGAAGTCAAGGCGGATCCGGCTGCGCATGTAACAGCTCTCGTGTTCAAGACGACATCGGACCCGTTTGTCGGCAAGTTGTCGTTCATTCGCGTTTACAGCGGGAAGATCGCTCACGAAGTCTATAACGGAACGAAAGATGTCTCCGAGAAAGTCGGTGGTCTCTTCCACATGATCGGGAAGAAGCAGGAACCGGCGGACGAAGGTATCGCAGGGGACATTCTCGTCATCTCGAAATTGGTGCAGACTGCGACGAACGACACGATTTCGACAAAAGACGCGCCTCTTGACCTGGCACCCATCGTGTTCTCAGCGCCCCTTCTCATGCGTTCTCTCAAACCGAAGACGAGGGCCGACGACGACAAGCTGAGCTCGACCCTGAGTCGGCTCAAAGAAGAAGAACCTGCCGTGATCATCGACAAGAATGCTGAGACCCATGAAACCATCCTCAGCGGCTTGGGTGAAGCCCATCTTCAGGTGATCGTGGAACGTCTTCAGAAGAAATTCGGCGTGAACATCGATCTGGAAGTGCCCCGCGTACCATACCGCGAGACAATCAAGAGCAAGGCGCGGGTGGAGGGAAAGCACAAGAAGCAGACTGGCGGTCATGGCCAGTTCGGTCATTGCTGGATTGAGATGGAACCAAACAACCGCGGTGGTGGCTGGGTCTTCGAGAACAAGGTGTTCGGAGGGGCAATCCCGAAACAGTACATCCCTGCCATTGAGAAGGGCATGCTGGAGACCATGAACAAGGGCCAGTTGGCCGGATATCCCGCTGTGGACATCAAGGTTACGGTTGTTGATGGGTCCTACCATCCCGTCGATTCGTCGGAAATGGCGTTCAAGCTGGCTGGATCGTTGGCGTTCAAAAAGGGATTCGAACAATGCAGTCCTATTCTGCTGGAGCCGGTCGTTGCGCTCGAAACCATTGTCGACGAGAAGTATATGGGCGACGTCATGGGTGACCTTACGAGCAAGCGTGGCAAGATCTCAGGCATGGAAAACGTACAGGGCAAGCAGATCATCAAGGCGTCTGTCCCGTTTGCAGAGATGTTGAACTACGGTATCGACCTGGGATCCATTACCCAGGGAACCGGTACATACTCGATGAAAGTCAATCACTACGAGGAAGTGCCCGAGCGTATTGCCGAGAAGATCATCGCCGACGCGAAGGCCACCATGGTCGCTGAGGAAGAAGAGTAGTCCGAAGGGAGGAAGATTGAGAAACAACAAGATCGAGGCTCTGTCCCTCCACTTGGCTTCACCGGAGGAAATACGCAGCTGGTCGCACGGAGAGGTCGCCGAAGCTGAGACGCTTGACTATCGGAGTGGCAAACCGAAGCCTCACGGACTATTCTGCGAGATCATCTTCGGGCCGACCAAGAGTTTTCAGTGCCGTTGCGGCAAGCTCAAGGGAAAAAGCTTCGAGGGGCAGGTCTGTGACAAGTGCCACGTCGAAGTAGCTGATTCGAACGTTCGCCGTGAGCGCATGGGGCACATCGAGCTTCACGCTCCGGTTGCACATATCTGGTACTTCCGCAACGCCGTCAACTATATTGCCCTCCTCCTCGAAATGCCCAGCAAGGCTGTCGAGAAGGTCGTGTATTTCGGCAGCTGGCTTGTTCTGGACCCAGGCGATGCCGAGGGCCTGGTGCGCAAGCTGCTCCTCCCGGATGAGGACTACCGCGACCGCCGTCTCAAGGGCGAGAAGTTCGTCGCCAAGAAGGGCGCCGAGGCGTTTCTTGAACTCCTGAAGGACCTCGATCTGTACAAGATGCGGGACAACCTCCTGGTCCGCATCAAGGGCAAGTCTCGTCAGGATCGCGCAAAGGCAGTCAAGCAGCTGGATGTGGTCACGGCTCTCATCAACAATAGCCGGAAGCCTACGGACATGATCATGACCCGCATCCCGGTGATCCCGCCGGACCTTCGGCCGCTCGTTCAGCTGGAGGGTGGCCGGTTTGCGTCCGATGACCTCAACGAGCTGTACCGCCGCGTCATCAACCGCAACAACCGCCTGGGGAAGATGCTTGACGAGAACGCCCCCGAGATTCTGCTGCAGAACGAGAAACGCATGCTCCAGGATGCCGTGGACGCTCTGCTGGACAACAGCAAGCGTCAGTATCCCGTTGTCAATGCGAACGGCCGTCCCCTCCGGTCCCT
This sequence comes from Caldisericota bacterium, assembly GCA_026390215.1. Classification (GTDB taxonomy): domain Bacteria; phylum Caldisericota; class Caldisericia; order Cryosericales; family Cryosericaceae; genus Cryosericum. The sequence continues at coordinate 2,779 of JAPLGJ010000178.1, read as the reverse complement.
CAGCGACAAACTGAAGGGAAAGGAAGGGCGATTCCGTCAGAACCTGCTGGGCAAGCGTGTTGACTACTCCGGGCGTGCCGTCATTGTCTCAGGACCGCAGCTCAAGATCAGTCAGTGCGGCGTTCCCAAGGAGATGGCGCTCGAACTGTTCAAGCCGCATGTCATCTACCGGCTCATGCGCGAAGGCGTCGTCGGCAGCATGAAGGTTGCCAAGGACATCGTCGAGAAGCCCACGCCAGAAGTATGGAGTATCCTCGAGAAGGTCGTCAAGGGCAACGTCGTGCTGCTGAACCGTGCGCCTACCCTTCACCGTCTGTCGATCCAGGCTTTCGAACCCGTCCTCATCGACGACAAGGCCATTCAAATATCGCCTCTCGTGTGCACGCCCTTCAACGCTGACTTCGACGGAGACCAGATGGCCATCCATCTTCCGCTGAGTCTTGCGGCTCAGGCGGAAGCCCGTCTGCTCATGCTGTCGTCCTACAACATCTTCTCACCTGCGAGCGGCAACCCCATGGCGGGCCCCGTTCAGGATATGGTGCTCGGCGCCTACTACCTCACCTATGAGATCAAGGACAAGATGAAGGCGATGAAGTGGAATTCCACTCCTGCCTACAGCGAACAGGACGTCCTCTACCTCTTCGAGTCCGGAAAGCTGCGCGCACATGACCCAGTTCTTGTTCGCCTTGGTGGCGTGAAGATCCGTACCACTGCAGGTCGGGTCGTGTTCAACGACGAGCTCCGAGCAACCATCTTCGAGGGCGAGGCCAAGTATCGTGACTTCCCCTTCCAGAACAAGACGATGCCCAAGAAGGAGATTGAGGCGATGATCCTGGACTTCTCGCGCCAGTTTGGCGTGTCCAAGACCAACGTCCTTCTCGACAACATCAAGGCGCTCGGGTTCAAGTACGCGACGGATTCGGGCATATCCATTGGACTGTCGGACATGGAAGTGCCGCCGGAACGGCAACACATCCTCGACGATGCCGACAGGTCCGTCCGCGACATCAACGAATTCTACGACAATGGACTTCTCTCTTACAACGACCGGTATCTGAAGGTGGTTAAGGTCTGGCAGGAGAAGGGCGAAGATATCGAACGGGCCGTCTTCCGCAACCTTACTGAAGAGAACTCCGTGCGTATCATGGCCGACTCCGGTGCCCGTGGAAGCAAGAAGCAGATCGTGCAGATGACCGGCATCCGAGGCTTGATGTCGGACCCTTCGGGGAAGATCATCGAGTTCCCCATCAAGTCCAATCTTCGTGAGGGTCTGTCGGTCCTCGAGTACTTCCTGTCGACACACGGTACCCGCAAAGGACAGGCGGACACAGCACTGAAGACATCCGACTCGGGCTACCTGACGCGTCGCCTTGTCGACGTCGCGCACGAACTGGTGGTCCGGGAAGAAGACTGCACACACTCTCAGGCTCGTGAGATCAAGATTGGCAATCTGGTGGTATCTTCCCTTTCGGAGGAGCTGGCGGGCAAGATAGCCGACGAACAGGTCATCAATCCTCTGACCGGGGAGACCATCATCCAGCCCGGCGAGGAGATCTCGTGGGAACAGGCAAAACGCCTGGAGGCCCTGGGCCTCAAGTTCCTGAAGATCCAGCGGTATGTCGGTGGCTTGACTGTTCAGCCCGTCGTCGATGGTGGCGCTGTCATCGTCGGTCTCCGTGAACAGATTGCCGGCCGATACGCAGCAGATGACATCGTGCTTCGCGCATCGACGATCAAGGTGAACCCTGTCTGGTCGAAGACGACGCTCGAACGTATCCTCGACCGACCCGTTGCGACCGACATCGTGTCTGCTGAGGGAAAGAAGACGCTTGCGGAGAAGGGAGACACGCTTACTGAGAAGGTGCTTGCAGCAACGAAACGCGCCGGCATCACGTCTGTCGAGGTGGTCGTGGACGAAGATATTGTTCTGGTTCCCAAGGACGGTCTCATCCGTGACGAAGCGGCGATTGCTATCGAGCAGTTTGGTATCACCAGTGTGCGCCTTCGTTCTGCCATCACGTGCCAAAGTGAGAACGGCGTCTGTGCCATGTGCTATGGCCGTGACCTGTCCACCGGCGATGATGTCCAGGTCGGGGAGGCGGTCGGTGTCATCGCGGCTCAGTCCATCGGTGAGCCTGGTACGCAGCTCACCCTTCGCACGTTTCACACAGGAGGCATCGCGGTCGTTGATATCACGACCGGTCTACCCCGCGTCGAAGAGATCTTCGAAGGACGTACGCCAAAGGGGCAGGCGGTCGTCTCGACTGTGGATGGAGTCTTCCACGTCGTCGATGTCAAGGAGAAGAATCTCGAGGAGAGGAAACAGATTCTTGTCACGCCCAAAACGGGCGTCGAAGCCAAGTTCAAAGTCCTGCCGATGACCAGGTTCCGCGTGAAGGATGGCGCACATGTTCGGGTAGGGGACCAGCTTACCGAGGGCTCCATCGACCCCAAAGGTCTCCTTGAGCTGGTGGGTGTCGAGGAGACGGCCCGCTACTTGGTTCAGGAAGTCCAGAAGGTCTATCGTTCTCAGGGTGTCGATATCAACGTGAAGCACGTCGAGATGATCATTCGCCAGATGTTGAAGAAAGTGAAGGTTGTCGATCCGGGCGATACGACGTTCTTCACCGACCAGATCGTGAGCAAGCACGAACTACTGCTGCAGAACCGCAAGGTTCGTGCGCAGGGCGGCAAGCCTGCGTCGTTCGACCTCGTGCTTCAGGGCATCACGAAGTCCTCTCTCGAAACGGATAGTTTCCTGTCCGCCGCATCATTCCAG
>JAPLGJ010000030.1 GCA_026390215.1 Caldisericota bacterium | reverse complement strand
TATGAAACGCGCAGTCGATTCAGGCACGACCCAGTCCATACAACCACGCATCCGGTCCATCACATGCGGCCTTACGCCAGCCGAGCGCCTGCCGCCGATGAGCCTGGACCCGATGACATTGCGGATACCTGCTCAGGTCCTGGCAGTCACCGGACCGGTCGTGCACCGGTCGTCCCCGTACCATGGCAGATGCGGGCTGGTGCTGTTGCTGCAGAATGCTTCGGGGCAGCGGTATGTGCTCAAGGTCGCCCGCGGAGCGTATCGCATGCAGGAGCTGGCTCTTGAGTACGAGACGCTGAAGGTGCTTCATGGAACGGCGATCCCCGTGCCGGGGCCCCTTGTCCATGTCCAGAACAGGCCTCTCGGATTCTTGTTGCTGGAATATGCAGCCGGCCGCTCTGCGACCGACGTCCTGCGTGAGGCTGGTTCCAGTGACGCCCGTGACCGCATCGCCATGGCCATGGGTTCCATGCTGTCGACGCTGCACCATCTGCCGGTGGGAACGGTGACCTGGCAGGACTGCGTCGACGGGCAGCTGCTGTGGGCTGAGCGCCATCTGCAGGAGAAGGTGATGAGCAGGGCCGAATTCCGCGCCAAGGGCATCACGGGCGACCCCGTCAAGGAACTTGAGCGCCTGCGGGCGACGTGTCCCACGCCTGGCGTCGTCGTCGTCCTGCATGGCGACTTTCGACCCAAGAACGTTCTGCTGGATGGGGAGCGGATCACGTCCGTGCTGGACTGGTCCTTCACAGACCTCGGCGATCCCTGGTACGACCTCGCGACGATGTTCGGGTATCTTGATCCCGCCGGTCAGCAGGTGTTCCTGAGCGCGTATGGGCTCGGGGCCGTCGACCGCGAGCGCCTGGACTGGTTCCGCTCCCTCTCCGTCTACCTGGCTGTCTGAAGCTCGGCTGTCGATCCAGCAGGCTTCTGCGCGCAATCGATCCCTACGACCGCACCTCGCGGACGAAGATTGCTGACCCGGCGAGCAGGAAGACGGTGCCGGCAGCCGCAAGCACCAGCAGGTTCGGTGCGATCGCAGCAAACCCGAGTCCCCGGACGACGATCTTGTTGAGACCATTTACCGCCCAGTACTGCGGAAACGCTCGTGCCGCCTGCTGCATGAAGGGAGGAGCCACTTCGATGGGCCACCACGAGCCCGCAAGCATGGAGGTTCCGTACGTCACGAAGGATGCGATGACTCCGGCCTGAGCCATCGTCCTGCACAGCGACCCGACCAGGACGCCAAGACCGGTTGCCGCGAACACGTACAGAAGGACCATCGCGGCGACCGCCATCGGGTCACGGCCCCAGTCCACGCCGAGAACGAGCCAGCCCCACAGGATGAACAGCGTGAACTGGGCGATGCCTACTGCCATCATGGCCATGAGCTTGCCGCCGAGGAACGTCAGGGTTGACGTCGAGGTCGTCATGATGCGGGCAAGTGTGTTCCGGAGGCGCTCGCTCACCAGGGCGGTCGCCGTCCCAAGGACGCCGGCCATGACAAACATGGCGCCGAACCCCGTACTACTCTGCGTCGCGTTGTCTGGAAGCTGGACCTGCGGCTGCGTGCGCGCGAGAACGGAGTAGTCCGTCGTGACCGTCGGCGTTTCGGCCAGTGTTGTCTGTGCGGAAACAAACGCTGTTTGCCACGCTGTGAGACGACCCGCCGGGTCGAGCGTCACCCACCGCGCGAGCTGATTGGTCGTCACCGAGGCCGCGTAGGCCAGGGTGGATACGCGCGTGGCCGCATTGGACACGAGCTGCTCAAGGAAGTAGCCCGACGACTGCCCCGACGACCGGACCACTTCGACTGTCGCCGGGTCCCCGGCTTCCACGGCAGCGCCAAACCCTGCTGGGATGACGATGAGCACGGGGACCTTGTCGTTCTTCAGCTCCTGCCTTCCAGCTTCCTCGGACGGCATCTGGACGTTGAGAGACGACTCGGCGCGGAGGGCCTGTTCGAACACGCTGCTGACAGTCGATTGGTCAAGGTCGACGAAGGCGACGGGCACCCTGGGAGCCGGGCCGGACGACCCGAATCCGCCGAACGCCGCGCCAACGATGGTCGTGAAGATGATGGGGACCAGCAGCAGCCAGATGAACGACGACTTGTCCCGTGCGATGAGACGGAGCTGAAGACCTGCGATGAAAAGTGATTTGCGGAACATGGCAGCCTCCTGATCTACTGGTAGTTCCTGTTCAGGACCGTGACGGAGATGAGCAGGAATGCTCCAGCCATAGCCAGACAGGCGCCGACAGGGTGGATGATGGTCGAAACACCACCGCCGTTCACCATGAGGCTGGTGAAGCCTTCGATGGACCACCGCGTGAAGGTGATTCGTGACGCGGCGTTCAGCCATGACGGCATGTTGTACACGGGCCACATGGAACCGCCCAGGAGGCTGTAGATGAGGGCTACGGCCGGTCCGACCTCGCCGGCCTGTTCCGGCGTCCGCGCGAGGGCTGCGACCAGCGTGGAAAGGCCTGCGCCGGCAAGGACGGTCGCGGCAGCCATCACGATGACCGCAGGAACTGACGCCCCCCAGTTGACGTTGTACAGCACCCGGGTCAGGATGATGATCAGCGTGAATTGCAGCGCAGCGATGACGAAGATGCCCACGAGCTTGCCCAACAGGACCTGGGCACGTGAGGTTGGTGTCGTCAGGATGCGTGACAGCGTGTGCTGACGCTTCTCCTCCAGCATACCCTCGGTGCCCGTGTTTGCGGTGAAGATCAGGTACAGCAGGGCCATGCCCACTGCGTAGTAGTCGAGGGCCGGGGGAACCCTGAGGCCCTCCTGCGTCGTCGTCTTCACCGACACCGCGCCTGTCTGCTGAGACGCACTGACCTCGTCCAGAACGGACTGGACAGCCTCCTGCATGCGCTGCGGCGGAACGGTCCCCGACTGCTGCAGGGTGCGGATAGCGACGGATGCAGCCAGCTGCCTGCGCTGGACCTCGGCGGTGAATGATGCCACGATATTGCGGATGACGCCGGCCTGTGTGGCCGTCTCAGGGTTCCCCAGGACGATGATGGCAGTCTTGGTACCTGCCGACACGCTGCCGCTGAACCCTGCCGGGATGATCACCGCTGCGCCGGTTCTGCCTTGTTCGACAAGAGAACGTGCCTCGGCTTCGGTGGCGACGGTCGTGACCACAAGCAGGTCCTCCAGCTGCGGACTGGCGAAGACGTCTTCTGTCAGGCGCCTGGCCATGGCGCCACCGTCGAGGTCGACGAGGGCGACGTTCGCCGTGAAGGAGCTGCCCGCCCAGTTGAAGACCGTCCCCAGGATGATGATCATCACCATGGGGAGGATCAGCAGGACCACAAATGCGGATTTGTCGCGCACACGGATCTTCAGGTCCTTGACGGCGATGTGCCAGAACTTCATGTCAGTCCCTCAGGCTGGTCCCGGTGAGGTTCAGAAACAGATCTTCCAGGTTGGGCTCTTTCACGTCGATGGTCGACACGGGACAGCCTGCGTCGTCGAGCGTGGAGATAACGCCGGCAAGCAGGGAACGGCCCCGATTGGTGGCAATGCGGACCACCTTGTCATGGAGCTCGACGGTGTCCACGCCCGGCAGGGCCGCCAGGCGGTCGCGGACGACATCTCCAGCCTCACGGACAAGCTGCACACTGATGATGTCCTTGTTGCCGGCCTGGAGCCGCAGGTCCTGCTGTGTGCCGTCGGCAATGACCTTGCCGTGGTCCATGATGGCGATGTGCGTGCACAGGAAGTCGACCTCTTCCATGTAGTGACTCGTGTACAACAGTGTCATGCCCTGGCGGTTAAGCTCCTTCAGGGTCTCCAGAATGCTGTTGCGCGACTGCGGGTCCACACCGACGGTCGGCTCGTCCAGGATCAGCAGTCTGGGCTGGTTGAGCAGGCCGACTGCGATGTTGATGCGCCGCTTCATGCCGCCCGAATACGTCTCGACCCGGTCCTTCTGGCGGTCGGCCAGCTGGACGATGTCGAGGACGGCGCCGACACGGGAGGCAAGCGTGTCTGGTGGGACGTCCTGCATGCGAGCGAAGAACATCAGGTTCTCCCGGGCCGAGAGCGTCGGGTACAGGGCGATGTCCTGCGGAACGACGCCAATGACCCGCCGGACGGCCATCGGGTCATGGAGGATGCTGTGCCCGTCGATGACGACGTCTCCCGCCGAAGGCACGGCCAGGCCGCACATCATCGAGACGGTCGTGGTCTTGCCGGCCCCGTTTGGCCCCAGCAGGCCAAAGGCCTCGCCTGAGGGAATGCTGAAGTGCACGCCGTCCACGGCGGTCAGCTTGCCGAAGCGCTTGGTGAGGTCCTTCACTTCTACCAGCATGATGGTCTCCTTCTCATGAGTCACTGAGACTGGTCGACGACGTGTCGTCCGCCCGGAAGCTAGTACCCCCCAACCTCTGGGGCGGTCAGTCTATCCCATTCATCCACGCGGCCAATAGCGCCCTCCCCTACGGCAAGAGGGTGATATTCTCGGGCTGCCGAAAGCGGTTCAAGATGAAATTGACCGCCATCCGAACGTTCACTCTCGTCATCTCTGTTCTCATATGTTCAAGGAGTGCTTCGTTCGTGCTCAATCTGTTGATCCCCTGTGACTGGTTCCTTCGCGTTTGATCGACCATTTTGCGGGTGTACTTGACGTACTCATCCATCGCATTCGTGTTCTTGCTTCGCGCTGCAATAATCGCTCTGGCTGCCAGTCTTCCGCTGAGTGCCGCGGCATCCATGCCAACGCCTCTTGTGACGTCCACAAGCCCGGCAGCGTCCCCGACCATCATGATGCGACCCTGACCCAGCCATACCCGGTCGGAAGAGTCAAACTCGATATTGGAGGAATATCCTTCTGTCTTGACGATGCGCCCGTGCAGGGCATATTTGTTCCGGATGAAGGACAGGAACGATTCACAGTGCATTTTCAGGTCGCGATCGTAGCCACTTCCCACTACCCACAAGTCCTGTCCGTTGACGGTCTTGTTGTAGACCCAGGCAAACATCTGGTTGTTCCAGTCCAGATTCCAGAACTGGTAGAGTGTTTCAGGGTCAAGAACGCTGTCACCCTCGATGTAGTAGTTGATTGTTCCGCCTGACGACGTCGTTCGAAAATCCCCGGGTCTCAGCTTCCTCCTGATGACGGGTCTCAAGCCACTTGCGTCGACCAGATATGAGCACGACAGGCTCTCGATCCTGCCGTGCAACTTGAGATCGACGTTGACGCAGTCGTCCGTTTCTTCATGACCTGCGTATGCGCATTCGTCCCAGAAGACGGCCCCGTTGTTCTGTGCCACCTGGTTCAGATAGTCGTCGAAGACATCTCGCATGAAGTTGTACATGAAGTATGGGACCCTGACCGATGAACCGTCAGGCTTGTGGACCTCCACTTTTCTCAGTTGATGATGACATAGTTTGTCCGCCGGGAATCTCTCGCCGACAATTCGTGCAAAGTAGCCGAATTGGATCCCACTGCAGGCTTTTGGCCTCGGGGTCTTGCACTTCTCCACAAGCAGCGTCCTGATGTGGTTCCGAGAGAGGAACTTTGCGCAGACGGACCCGGCGATTCCTCCCCCTATGATGATTACATCAAATTTCTGCACGTAGCGTCTCCTTGTGCAATTCCCGTTTTGTCAGTCAGTTGACGGGAACGGCCGTCCGCTTCAGCCGACAGATGTGATGGTTTCCGGGAACCGTGCGTCCCCCCCCGCCCATCAACTCGCCGTACTCGCTCGACTAACGGTGTTGTTCGACCGCGCGCTCGTAGATGAAGACGTCCGGTTCACCGTGCCGCCAGACGTCGAATTCGAGAGCCGTCACCGTCTCAAGCAGGTTCGTGTGGACGGACTGGCCGGCCGGAATCATCGTCTGGAGGTACTTTGCTCCCGGATAGAGGGCAAGTGCATGACGGACGAGGACGTCCAGGTCTTCGGGGCTCCCGTCTGCGAAGTCGATCGAGG
>JAPLGJ010000208.1 GCA_026390215.1 Caldisericota bacterium | reverse complement strand
ATAGTCATTCACCACAGCGTCGGTCTTGCCATTCTCGAGGTCGAGGGTGGCAAGCTGGATGTCGGGGTAGGAATTGACCTTGACACCCGCAATCAGCTTGGCGGAAGTCTCCCCTGTCGTGCCAGTCTGAACGCCGACTGTCTTCCCCACAAGATCCTCGGGTTTGGTGATATTGTTCTTGGCCGGGTTGTACATGATGCCCATGTCCGCCCGGTAGTAAGGAATGGAGAAACTGACTTCCTGCTCGCGTTCGGGGGTGATCGTCATGGCGGCGCAGACCGCGTCGAACTTCTTTCCCTGCAGGGCAAGGAGAAGCCCGTCAAAAGCCCCACTCGTCAGGCTACTGGTCTTGCCCATCTTTGCGGCAATAGCCTCCATCAGCTCAACGTCAAACCCTGTTGGCTTGTTGGCTTCGTCGGCGTACTCGAATGGCGCATACGTCGGGTCTGTCCCCCAGTTGAGTGTTCCAGTTTGAGTCTTGCATCCTGTCAAAACCGTGACCATCATGAGAGCAACAACTACTAACACGACACTACGAGCAAACGCTGTCTTCTTCATCCTCTCTCCTCCTGCCTGATTCAGATTTCTGGCAACCGTCACCTGAGCGAGCTACCCCATATCGCACTGCAAAGAACAGTGCTACCCTATACTTTGTGCAATCCTTGAAGAAAGTAAAGCATCGAAGGGAGCCGGGCCACCTGGCGACCGCAACAGGCATCGGTCTCGTCCTGGTCGCTGGCGCTGCCTTCGTAGGAGCTTTTGTCATGCACCTCGTCGGCAGGCCGCTGGGTTGGTCTGTCATGGCGGTTGTTGGTGGCATGAGTGCACTGGGCCTGGCCGGTGTGAGCCTCATCTCGGGTGTTGCCGAGACTCATGCAAAGCGATTGCAGCACAAGGAGGAACACTGATGTCCGGGATTCTGCACCCATTCGACGGAAAGACCCCAATCGTAGCATCCACGGCATTTGTCGCGGACACGGCCGTGCTGATAGGAGATGTGACCGTCGAGGAGGGCGCCAGCATCTGGTACGGAGTGGTCCTCCGTGGTGACATCGCGCCTATCGTCGTGCACCGCAACGCCAACGTCCAGGACAACGTGGTGGGGCATGTAGATATCGATGTCCCTCTCATTGTTGGCGAGGGCGCCACGGTAGGCCACAGCGCCGTCTTGCATGGCTGTACAATCGGCCACCATGCCATGGTGGGCATGCATGCCACGGTCCTCACGGGAGCCATTGTCGGTGACGAGGCAGTGGTAGCAGCCGCGGCGCTTGTTCCTGAGAAGAGGGCCGTGCCTGCCCGGTCACTCTCGATGGGTGTCCCTGCACGCGTTGTGCGGTCTCTTTCAGACGAGGAGATACTGGAACTCCATCGCCGGGCCGACGACTACGTCAGACTGGGAGTGATGTCCAGGACAGAGCCTGAACACAGATAACCCTGGCATCGGACCGGCCGGCACTCCGGCCTCCGCATTCTCTTCACCTTCTGTACATGTTTCTCCTTGTATTTTCTGACCTATCCCTATACTTCACCCAACCAACGCTACAGGCCAATCAGCCGACCAGCCCCTTGGTAACGACCCGACGTATGTCGTGCCGTCTTTTCATACCCTGACAACAAGGAGAGTCAGACATGAGCAGAACTCGTACATCACGGTGGGGTGCGGTTTTCACTGTCGCACTCGTTCTATGTCTTGTGGTACTTTCGGGCTGCAGACCCGCAGACACTGCATCCGACCTCGACCGCGTCAAGAAGGACGGCGCCCTGACTGCCGGCAACGACACAACGTACGCTCCTTTCGAATTCGCCGACAGTAACAACAAGCCTACAGGTTTCGACATCGAACTCATTGCCGCCGTCGCTGAGAAGCTTGGCCTGAAGTCAGACATCGTGACCACCGCCTGGGATGGTATCATCCCTGCCCTTCAGACGCGAAAGTTCGAGGTTCTCATTTCGTCCATGACGATCACCCCCGAACGCGAGAAGGAAGTCAGTTTCTCCATTCCCTACTACCGGGCGGACATGGGCATCGTGTTCGACAAGACTCTCCATACCATATCAGGACCTTCCGACCTTGCTGGATTGAGGGTCGGTGCTCAGGTGGGAACCACGGGCGAAACCAGTGCACGCATGATCGATGGCGTGACAGACGTTCGGTCCTACCCGGACATTCAGCTGGCAATGGCCGACTTGACCCTGGGACGCATCGATGCTGTCGTCAACGACTTCCCGGTCAGCGCTTTCTATGCGAAGGCCTCCCCAACACTCACGGTCATCAGTGTACTCAAGGTGAAAGACCTTGGCATCGCCATGCACCTCGAAGACAAGCAGCTGAAAGCCGCTGTGGACAAGGCCCTGCGAGACCTGGCCAACGACGGCACGTACGACACCATCTACGCCAAGTGGTTCGGAGGCACACCCGGCTTCCGTCCAGGAGACCAGCAGCCCTGACACTTCACCCAAAAAGCGGCACCAAATGCGCATCCGCCGTACCCTTCCTGGGTGCGGCGGATGGAAGCTGTGAAGCTGCCTCTTGGCCTAGAATGCTGTAGTCACATCGATGTAGCCCTTCTGCTGAGCTTTGCGACTGCCGAAAGCCACCAGAACAGAGCCGAGCGCAAACAGGACTGCCGCCGATAGGGCTACTCGGTTCAGCAACTGGAACGTCGACAGGTCGGAGAGAAAACTGGTGAGAATCTGTCCCGACACTGCCCGCCGCATGAGTTCGATGAATGGACTCATGGGAACCAACTCTGCGATCCTTGCAAACACCGCTGGAAAAGCAGTCGGAGGAAACAATGCCCCGCTCAGCACAAACATCCCCCCAAAGAGCGCGTCGACAACGTCGACATCCAGCTTGATCGTCAGGAGGAACACAGAAGCCATGGCCAACCCCAGGCCGGCAGCCACAAGATACCCGAGGACAGCGCCTGCTATCAGGTACGCCCAGTTGGGGTGGAACGGCAGATGCAGTACGGGAACGAGCCAGCACAGATTGATGGCGATTCCTGCGAGCGCGATCAGATAACGTGTTGCGGCACGACCGCACAGGTACGTTCGGTACGACGTGCTCGACAGGAAGATGTACTTCAGCGTCTGATAGTGTTCTCGATCATCGTGGACACTGAACGCCATATCGAAGAACACCATACTGAGTGAGTAGTAGAAGATGGTCCCGTACAGTGCGTACGGGAGGAGCCCCGTCTTCTGGCCGAAGACACCGTAGAGGATGATGACCGCAAGAAAGCTTCCGATCGGATATGCGGCAAGATAGAGCAGCCACACCCACTTCTTCGTCCAGTTGCTCTCGATCTGCAGACCGACATACATGGAAGCAAGAAAACCTTTCATCACTGCCACCTGAGCGTCAGGCGAGCATCGCGCCTGGCCTTGTACTCGACGGACCGCAGTGCCCACGATGCGATGAACGCAAACACAAGACCCAGTCCGATGAGGATGAGTGACTCCCATCGCCAGTCCAGCACCTTCGCTGTGAACGAGGGGACCAGAAGCTGCCTCAGTGCGTCAAGCCCAAGTGTCGTCGGGATGAGTGCTGCGATACCGAGCAGACCCACTCCCAGAAATCTGGCGGGGAAGTAGGACCCCGAAAGAACGTTCGTCGGTTCCATGACGAGATCGGCAGTCCGCCACGCGTCGCGCCCGTGGTAGAGAAACAGCGACGAGAACACAATGCCCAGTCCATACATCGAAAACAGGGTCACGAGGAAGACGAGCAGTGCCAGGGGCAGGTGCAGAACCGTGAACTCCACCTTGAACACCGCGATGCCAAAGAACAGCACCGCCAGAGAACGCAACATCGTATGCATGGCGCCGCCGACAGACAGACCGACGAGGAAGGCGGACAGTGGGGCGGGGCTCACAAGCATCAGCTCCAGGTTCCCCATTTCCTTCTCCCAGTACAGCTGCGTCGCGACACCCCACAGAACGTTCAGGAAGAAGGGCGTCATGAATCCTCCCAGCACCACCAGTCCGCTGAACTCAGAACCGGTGCCAAGCGTCCGGTAGAGGTAGATGTAGGTCGCCATCGTGAAGAAACCACCCAGGACACTTGCAACGACCCAGGTCGCCTCGCGCATCTGTCCAAAAATGCGCACGTAGGCGCGCGCGTTGAGCGTCCTAAGAAACAGGAGAAACTGCTTCTTCATCTTCGAACCTCCTGCCCACCATTTTGAGAAATGCGTCTTCCAGAGTAGGCTCGAGCTTACGCATGTACTCGAGAGTTGCCCCCTGCCCCGCCAATGCCGCAATAAGGCGGGCGATATCACTCTCGTGCATCAGGTGTGCGACAAGCATGGGGCTGTTCGTCACCTTGTCGGCACCCAGGACGAGATCGTTCCCCTCGCCCATGAATGCAGTGATAAGGCCAAGCTGCTCCCCGTCGAGCCGATCGACCGTAATCTCATAGTGGGCCCTGCTGTCCAGGTCTTGCTTCAGTTGCGACGGAGCTGCATTCGCAAGAATAAGCCCGTGGTTGATGATAGCCACACGCGAACAGAGTTCATCGGCCTCTGCCATGTAGTGTGTTGTCAGAATGACTGAGCGTTCCGGTTTCCCCTGAACCCAGTCGCGCACGATGCTGCGGATAATGACGCTCGCCTCGACGTCGACGCCAAGCGTCGGCTCGTCGAGGAACAGCACCTTGGGGTCGGTGACGAGACCACGCACCAGATTGACCTTCTGACGCATGCCCGTGGACAAGCGGTTCATCTGCTGACGTCTGCTGTCCCACATTCCGACGACCTTGAGGTACTCCTCGATTCGGGACCGCGCCACAGGCGTCTCCATACCGTAGAACTGACTGAACATCCAGAGCTGCTCCTCGACGGTGAGAATGCCATACCCCGAGGTCTCGCCTCCCGAGATGAGGCTGATGAGCGGACGTACACGAGCGTAGTCCTTCTCGACGTCAAAGCCGGCCACAGCAACGGACCCTGACGTGGGAAGCAGCAACGTCGACATGATCTTGATGGTCGTGGTCTTGCCCGCGCCGTTCGGGCCCAGAAGGCCGAAGATCTCGCCATAGGAGACATCGAAGCTGACTCCCCGCAACGCGTGGAAAGGAGCTTTGCCTCTCTGATTGAAAACACGAGTGAGGTTCTCTACTTGAATAGCTGTATGCATACAGTGCTACCTCCAGAACTAGTGTGGGGAAAAGCGAACTGTATGACAGGGGAGATTACTGACGGACTCTGTGAGAGTCAGTGACTGAGGAATTGACGGTCCTGCGCTTACTGTGGCAAACTCCTGGCTGCAGCTGGTCCAATCAACAGCGTCCCTGTCATCAGTTGGTGCAAATCCTGTTGTCTGCCATTGTCGTACCTCCACATACACGAATGTCCATACGCGCCCTCAAGGCGCAACGTTGAGACTATACCAGAATGGATTTCACTTGTCAAGTGCTTGTGTGCCACGCTCTGCTACCCGCTGCCGACGGCAGATGATGGCCGTGTTGACGCTACATGAAACGCTCGAAACGCTCCTTGCCAGCCTTGCAGACAGGACAGACCAACGGAGGCTGGGGCCTTGCGCATAGATATCCGCAGACCTTGCAGCGCCAGACTGGAAAGGCGAGCCCGGCTACACGCACCTGTTCCATCTCCTTCGCCTCTGCAGCTGGCCCGCCGATCGGACGCCGATCCGGGATGGATGCGGCGGTCTTCTCGCCACGATTGACCTCGGGCGAGACGTACAGCGCACAATAGCAGACACCGTACTGGTCGAGATCGGCGTCCCGGTAGTCACATGGACAGACGAGGTCGATATCTCGCGTTTGTACTCCTGATGCCAGACGACAGGGACAGGCGCGGTACCCGTAGCGTGCCTCGTTCTCCAGCAGACCCCGGACCAGCTCCCTGGCAAACGTGTCGTCAGGATTGACACAGTACCCTGCCTCCCGTGCCTCCAGGACCAGCCTCTCCCAGACCTCAGCGACGCGTTCGTCCGCTATTCCTCTCATTCAGTTGCGAGCTCCCGAATCCTGTCTTCCTGGAAACCTACGACACAATCCTTGTCATCCAGCACGATGGTCGGAAACGAGCACGCTGGGTTCCACTTGATGACCTCCTCCTTGGCCAGTTCCCTGTTGCTGCCCTCCTGGTCGTCGACATCGACGTAGTCGTAGCTTACGCTCAGCTCCTGAAGCAACGCCTTGGCCTTGCGACACCAGCCGCAGGTCGTCAACGTATAGAGGAAGACCTTGTGCTTGTTGTGCATTCCTTCGACATGCTTGGGTTCCAGCACTGTTGCCTCCTTGACGCGAATAGATGCTTAAGCGTGCAACAACGATCTGAAAACGTCGACAGTCTCGCGACACTGATCGGTCGTCACATCGTGGTGCGTGACCAGTCGAACAGTGGTCGGCGTGACGGCATTGCATAGAATCCCCTTGTCCTTGATCGCGGCCACGAATGACACCGCATCGTTGCCGCTCGCACTGACGTCGACCATTGCCATGTTGGTTTCGGCTTCAGAAGGGTCCGTTCCATACCCGATACCGGCCAGTTCGCCTGCGAGCAGCTTCGCATTGGCATGGTCCTCCGCCAGCCTGTCCACCATCGTCTCAAGCGCTACAATACCTGCGGCCGCCAGGATGCCGACCTGGCGCAGACCGCCTCCCAGGCGCTTGCGGTTCTTGCGCGCCCGTTCGATGTAGTCTCTTGACCCGACGAGCAGCGATCCGACAGGGGCACACAAGCCCTTGGAAAGGCAGAACATGACAGAATCGGCGTAGGACGACCACACCTCCGGCGCGATGCCGGAGGCGATCGACGCATTGAAGATCCGAGCCCCGTCCATGTGCACGGCAATGCCACGCTCACGCGCCGCTGCCGCAATCTCGCGCACGTACTCGATGGGCCATACCTTGCCCCCGCCTCGATTGTGAGTGTTTTCGATGGCAATGAGGGATGTACGCGGGAAATGAATGTTGCCGGAGTCGCGGATTGCATGCTTGACATCATCCGGGTCCATGACACCCCGCTTTCCTGGAACCTGCCGTGCCTGCACGCCCGACAGCATCGCAACGTCGCCAACCTCATAGTAGAAGATATGGCTCTCAGCTTCCGTGATGAGCTCGTCCCCACGTTGTGTGTGCGTCATGATGGCGACCTGATTGCCCATGGTGCCGGACACCACGAACAGCCCAGCCTCCTTGCCCAGCATTGTTGCGCCAAGGTCTTCGAGTCGGATGACCGTGGGATCCTCACGGTAGACGTCGTCACCCACCTCGGCCGTCGCCATCGCGTCGCGCATGGCCTGTGTAGGCTTCGTAACGGTATCAGAACGAAGATCGATCATTGTTGTTCCCTCCAGGCGAATTGAGTCCTCCGTGATGCACAGACTGTTCAAACGTTGTCGACGTTGACCGACTTGACCCCCCGGATCTTGCTGACGTGTTCGACGATCTCGTCAATCGTCGGGTCAAGAAACTTCTCGTCAGAGCCAATGCTGACTTCGACCCTGACTGCACCCTGGTCAATGCCGATGTACTTGACCATCTTGAGCGTGATGATATCGACCCCGACTGGCGGCCACAGCACATGCTTCAGCTCCTCGGTCACGGTCTTGACGTCAAGTGTGGAGTCATAGTCGATACCCTTCACTTCTTTCTTGTACTTGCGAATGGCCGACCGGAGTCCGTCGACAGCCAGAACCGAGCAGTGCATCTTGACAGGGGGGAGGCCCCCCAACTCGTCGGCAGCCTGTTTCCATGTGATCGCCTCAGCCTCATCGATCGTCTTGCCCTTGGCCAAGTCGGTGATGATGGAACCTGTGGCTATGTTGGAGGCACACCCGTAGGACTGAAATTTCACGTCCTCGATGCGGTCGGTTGCCTTGTCAATCTTGAGGTAGACCGTGATCTCGTCGCCGCACGCGGGCGACCCTTCAGTAGCACAGGCGTCGGCGTTCTCGATCACGCCGATGTTGTGCGGGCTTTTGAAGTGCTCGATGACTTTCGCAGTGTACTTGATTGCCATTGTAACCTCCCTATTGCACAGGCGGCCTGATCGTACTCTGAGCGCGCAAGCGTTCCACGATTGGAACGAGCTTCCCCAGGGCAGCATCAACGTCAGCCTCAGTGCTGTAGCGAGACAGCGTGAAGCGGATCGAGCCATGCGCCTGTTCGTGATTGCGCCCGATCGCTATGAGGATGTAGTTCGGTTTCAGCGTCGCAGCCGCACAGGCCGAACCAGTGTCGACCACGATCTCGTCCATATCGAGGAACATCATGATCGCTTCCCCCTCGATGAACAGAAAACTGTAACACAGATGCGATGCCGCCCTCTCAGCGCCTTCCGGTCCGTTGAGCAGAATATGCGGAATGCGCTCCCGGATGCCAGCCGCGAGACGGTTGACAAGGCTCCGCATGTGCTCAACATCCTTGTCGAAGGTCGCGTACAGCAATTCGATGGCCTTGTCGAATCCTGCAATGCCCATCGTGTTGGGCGTTCCCGGCACAAGTGGAGAATACGACTCCGAGCCAAAGGTGATAGGATGTACTTCCGTTCCTTTTCGAGCGTAGAGAGCGCCGACACCCTTGGGGCCATGGATCTTGTTGCTTGAAAAGCTCACCAGATCAGCCTTCACCGCATCAACATCCAGTCGCTGCGTCTGCAGTGCGCTGGCAAAATCCACATGATACGGAATCTTGCGGCCAATGTGTTTTGAAGCCTCGGCAATGATGTTCCCTGCCGTGGCCAAGGGTTCGATCGTGCCAATCATGTGGTTGACGCCCATCAGGCTGACCATCGCCGTGTGCTCGTTCAGCACAGAGGAAAGCTGATCGACATCGTACCGCCCCTCACCGTCGACCTTGATGTAGTGAGCTGTGTAGCCTTCCTTCTCCAACGCCTTGTACACCGCAAGCGTAGCCGGGTACTCGATCTCGCTGGTCACAATCTCCGGTTGGTCGATGGCCTGTGCCCGCGTCGAGCCCAACAGAGCAATGTTAATGGCCTCAGTAGCGCTCCCCGTAAACACGACCTCGTTCTGCGACGCCCCAATAGCAGCCGCAAGCCGGTTCTGTGCTCTCTCTATGAGTTCTGCGGCCCCAGTGCCGCATTGCGTGAACGCTGCCGGTACTGCGTATCTGTCGATCGCAGCGGTGCGCATCGCCTCCCAGACCTCAGGCGCGACCATCGTACTGCGGAAGTTGTCAAGATAGATCATTGTCTACCTCCTGTTCCTGCTGTGGAAGAACAGCCTTGAATGCAGGATTACTCCTTTCAGCGTATCACAAGCAGGGCAAAGTCAACATGCAAAAAAGCGGCGAATATAGGTCAATGCGTAGAGCGATGGCGGCTCAGCACGTTGTACTTGCCTTTCACATCTCTGAAATGCCGGAGGTCAGAGCGAGACAGCGCCAGCATGTGGCGAACAACATCGGGCTGACTGGGGTAGCGGGCAGCAATTGCCTGGTATCCCATGAAAGCCTTGCGTTCGGCTTCCACGGCAACGCTGAGTCCCTGGAGCAGAGCACTGTAAACGAGAGCCTGTTCTGGCTTCAGAGAAGCGATGGCTTCCCTGTGCGGCTCATAGACAATGCCCGCATAGGCGCGGTGCAACTGCTGAAGTTCTTGAGCATGGGCGACTTTGCCAGCCGCGAGCGAGCTGAATGTTGCTCTCAGGCGCCTGTCGGGGGTCATCTCGATAAGCTGCAGGTAACGAGCGCGTGCTTCACCCTCATCCTCGATGGCATCCTCCAGCAGCTCCTGGAGACTGAACGGCGCTCCTTGCACTTCCTGCCCAATGCGCTGTCCGACACGGCTTCCCAGCGACCGAAGATGCTGCGACGTCCGCCACAGGGTGCGGAGGCTGAAGGCCCCGCCGATCGTTCCTCCCTGCCTGACAATGTCATCCTCGAGCTGGGATATCAGCTCGTCGCCGCCGCTCAAACGACGTGTGATCACCAGAAACACAGTGACGCCTGTGAGCTCGACTGAGCGGACAAATCCTGACACCGCAGGAACGACGGCCCCATTCCAGTAGGGAAGAACGAGAACAAGCCGATCCCCTCGGTCAAATGAAACGCCAGGAGTGTTCAGTACTCCCAGGTCAAAGCCTCGGACTGCTCGCCTCGCTGCACGCTTCCATCCAGCAGGGTGAGCGGTGAAGCGATCGGTCAGGCCAAAGAGCGGGGCGTCCAGTGCCGCCGCCGCGCCTTCAGCCACCATTCGAGAACGCCCCGCAATAGAGTAGAACACGGTCTTCGTTGTCATTGAGTTGCTCCTTTGACGCAATCAGCCCACCGCCATTGTAGCCGGTGGGCTGACGAATACAACGCGAGATTCAGGCTGTTAGAACTGAATGCCGGACTCCTCGATCTTGAGTAGACGGGCCCACTCATCGTCGATCATGGTCTGCATCTCAGCGATGACATGTTCGTTCCCGGGCTTGAACAGATGTCTGAACCGCGTCTGACCCTTGAGGAAGTCCTCAATCGGTTTGCGGTTGGAGGGCTTGGTGTTGATGTGCACGACACCGTTCTCGACCTCGTACAGTGGCCAGAAGTTGGTCTCGACGGCCAGCTTGGAGTACAGCATGGTAAGTGCGGGATCAAAGGACCAGTTGGTCGTGCAGGGCTGCAGCACTGCAAGAACCGTCGGACCATCAGCATTGAAACCCTTCTGCGCCTTCTTGTACAGGTCCAGCGTATTATGAACTGTCGCCTGGCCAACGTATGGAATACGGTGGGCTGCAACAATCTCCACAAGGTTCTTCCGCCACTGTGGCTTGCCAAAACTCACCTTCCCCGCCGGAACGGTGGTCGTGCTGGCGCCGAATGGGGTCGCACCACTGCGTTGGTTGCCGGTGTTCATGTAGCCCTCATTGTCGTAGACAAGGTACATGAACTTGTGTCTGCGCTCGAGCGCTCCGGACAGAGCCTGGAATCCGATGTCGTACGTACCGCCATCGCCGCCAACCGCAAGGATGTTGACGTCACCCTCGATCCTGCCACGACGCTTTAGAGCTTTGTACGCGGCTTCAACACCTGCGGCAACCGAAGCCGCGTTCTCAAATGTCACATGCATCCATGGTGTATTCCACGCCGTAAACGGATAGATCGTGGTTACGACCTCAAGACAGCCTGTCGCGCTGAGCACGATGACTGGCTTGTCGGAGGCAGCGAGAACGGTCTTGATGAGAGGTCCAATGCTGCAACCCGAACACATCCGATGGCCGGAAACGATTCGGGCATCAGCACCACTCGTCTTCAAAGCAATTTCTTGCAGCGTAGGCATGTCTGCTACCCCCTCAGTCCGATGTACCGCTGATGCTCCGGGTCGAGTTTGCCGGACAACAGTTCCTCGAAAACGCCCTCGATTTCCGTAGTCATGACGTCACGACCACCCAACCCATAGATATAGCTCTGCATCGCCGGTCGCTTGTCCAGTTCCCACAGCGCGTTGCGGAACTCGGTGTAAACCGGAGCGTAGGCGCCGAAATCCATCGACCGATCGAGAACACCGATGACGGGAGCATCCTTCAGAGCGTCGCGGATCTCAGCGTACGGGAACGGCCGGAAGAGAATCGGCTTCAACACTCCGACCTTCTTGCCCTGAGCACGCATGGCATCGACAGCAGCCTTCGCGGTGCCGGCGGCCGAATTGAGGACGACGACGACCGCTTCCGCATCGTCAGTACGATAGGTCTCGAAGAATGGGTACTGTTTGCCGGTGATAGCTGAGAGCTCGGCACCGACCTCACGATAGACTTCAAATACCTTGCCCATTGCCTCTTCCTGAGCGCGCTTGAACTCAAAGTAGTAGTCCGGAAGGACCAACGGTCCGACGCTTTTCGGATGCTCGACATCCAGCAGAGCACGGTCCAGAGACCGCACGCCGACAAACTTCCTTACCAGAGCATCGTCG
This sequence comes from Caldisericota bacterium, assembly GCA_026390215.1. Lineage (GTDB taxonomy): Bacteria > Caldisericota > Caldisericia > Cryosericales > Cryosericaceae > Cryosericum. The sequence continues at coordinate 546 of JAPLGJ010000208.1, read as the reverse complement.
AAGATCTCGACTGGCTCTACCGCATGGCTGGTGATGAACCCATCCTGGTTGACCATGGCCGGCAGTTGCACTCTCGGGTCTTCGGCGACACGAACGGCGAGCAGCAGGTTCTCGTAGACTTCCTGCCCATTCTCACTGAAGAGCTGAATCCAGCCAACAGTGGTCACCCCCATGACATCCGAATGGTCACAGTGAATATTGATCGGGGCGGATAGCGCCCGGTTGACCAGCGACATGACAATGGGCAGCCGGAGGCCTGGTGTCGCGGCAACAATCTCCCACATCAGGGCCAACCCCTGGGACGACGTCGCCGACATGGCACGGGCTCCAGCTGCCTCTGCCCCGACGGTCGCTGACATGGCTGAGTGCTCTGACTCAACGGGCACCATCTCTGTATCGACAATTCCATCCGCGACGTACTCTGCAAACTGCTCCACGATCGGCGTCTGAGGCGTAATCGGGTAGGCGACGACGACGTCAGGGTTGATCTGGCGCATCGCTTCAGCAGCTGCCTGTGCTCCCGTAATCGCTTTCTTCACTCCCATG
>JAPLGJ010000167.1 GCA_026390215.1 Caldisericota bacterium | reverse complement strand
CCATCTTGACGCCGCCGGGCTTTGGCCTTAGGATTGTCATGTTCCTGACAGGTCGCCTGCCAGTCACTGCGCAACCGCAGCTGGACGTAGGGCTTGCCAGAGTCAATCCTTATCAAGGTCGGGAACCCACCACACCATTTGCATGGAGGTTTCTGTCATGACAAGTACGCCAAATACGGAACAACCACAGGGTCTGACGACCGCAGAAGCGCAACAGCGACTCAAGGACGAAGGGCTCAACGAGCTGCCCAGTGCGAGCAGACACGGATGGGTTCACATCCTGCTCGAGGTCGTCAAGGAACCGATGCTCCTTCTGCTCCTCGCGTGCGGGTCCCTGTACCTGCTGCTGGGCGACCGTGAAGAAGCCCTGATGCTCCTGGGGTTCGTCGTTGTCGTCATCGGCATCACCTACTATCAGGAGAAGAGGACCGAGAACGCACTGGACGCCCTGCGCGACTTGTCCAGTCCGCGCGCCCTGGTCAGGCGTGACGGTGAGTGGATCCGCATCGCCGGCCGCGACGTCGCTCGCGGTGACGTCATGATGCTGTCCGAGGGGGACCGCGTCCCAGCGGATGCCGTCCTTCTCTCCTGCACCAACCTGCATGCGGACGAGTCACTGCTCACTGGCGAGTCCGTCCCCGTTCGCAAGGCAGACTGGGACGGCAAGTCTGAAATGGGACGTCCGGGGGGCGACGACCTTCCGACCGTCTACTCCGGCACACTCATCGTCTCCGGACAGGGTGTAGCCGAAGTGCGGGGCACCGGCCTCCGGACTGAGATCGGCAAGATCGGCAAAGCCCTTCAGACTCTGGATACTGAGAAACCGCCCCTGCAGAAGGAAATCACGCGCCTCGTCCGCAACATGGCCCTGGTCGGCGTCGGCATGTGTGTCATCGTCACCGTCGTTTTCAGTCTCACCAATGGCAACAATCCCCTCGCCTGGCAGCGAGGGTTCCTGTCCGGCCTCGCCATGGCCATGGGCGTCCTGCCGGAGGAGTTTCCCGTCGTCCTCACCATCTTCATGGCGATGGGCGCCTGGCGCATGTCTCAGAACCAGGTCCTGACGCGCCGGATGCCAGCCATCGAGACGCTGGGATCCGCGACCGTGCTGTGTGTCGACAAGACGGGCACCCTGACGATGAACAAGATGACCGTCCGCAAGCTGGCGGCGGGTGGCGAGTACTTCCACATCCCCGCGGCAGGACTGCCCGGAGTCCTTCCCGAACCGTTCCACGAACTGGTCGAGTACTCGGTCCTGGCCTGTGAAGCCGACCCCTTTGACCCCATGGAACGTGCCATCCTGGACATGGGCCAGGGTGCCCTCAAGGGGACTGAGCACCTGCACGAAGACTGGCAATTCCAGCGTGAGTATCCGCTCTCGCGCCAGCTGCTGGCCCTGTCGCACGCATGGCAGATGCACTCCGGCGACCGCAGTGTAGCCGCCAAAGGTGCACCAGAGGCGATTCTCGACCTGTGCCACATGCCGGAGGAACAGCAGCAACTGGTCATGAAGCAGGTCCTGGACATGGCAAACGACGGCCTGCGGGTCCTGGGAGTTGCCCGCGCCTCCTGCGACAGCGCGGACCTCCCAGACAACCAGCACGACTTCGACTTCGCATTCATCGGGCTCATCGGGCTCGCTGACCCCATCCGCGCGACCGTGCCCGCCGCCGTCGCCCAGTGCCACCGCGCAGGCGTACGCGTTGTCATGATCACGGGCGACTATCCTGGCACGGCACAATCCATCGCGCGCGAAATAGGCCTGCAACGCCCTGACCGCATCGTCACCGGGTCAGAACTCGAAGCAATGTCCGAAGAGGAAGTCAGCAGGAAGATCCGCGACATCAGCGTGTTCGCTCGTATGGTCCCTGAACAGAAGCTCCGCCTGGTCCAGGCCCTGAAGGCAAACGGCGAGATCGTGGCTATGACCGGCGACGGTGTCAACGACGCGCCTGCTCTCAAGAACGCCCATATCGGCATCGCCATGGGCGAACGGGGGACCGACGTCGCCCGCGAGTCCGCTGCCATCGTCCTCCTCAAGGATGACTTCAACAGCATCGTCGCAGCAGTGCGCATGGGTCGCCGCATCTTCGACAACATCCGCAAGGCCATGGGCTACATTCTCGCCGTCCACGTCCCGATCGCGGGCCTGTGCCTGATCCCTGTGCTGTTGCGTTGGCCCCTCATCCTTCATCCGGTGCACATCGTGTTCCTTGAACTCATCATCGACCCGACATGTTCCATTATCTTCGAAGGCGAACCGGAGGAGGCCAACATCATGGACCGGCCACCGCGGGACCCTTCCAAGCCAACGTTCAGCAGCAAACTGGTGCTCACGAGCCTTCTGCAGGGGTTCGGCATCCTGGTCGCCGTCCTGATCGTGTTCGCACTGGGCTTCTACGAACGCGGTCTGAGCGAGAACGATGCGCGTGGGTTGGCATTCACCACGCTGATCTTTGCCAACGTAGCACTGATCCTGACCAACAGGTCCTGGACACGCAGTATCATCCACTCCCTGCGCACGCCCAACAAGTCGCTGTGGTGGGTCATCGCCGGAGCGCTCGGCCTGCTGGCCGTCGCCCTGTATACCCCATTTGCCTCGCGCCTCTTCAAGATGGCGGCGCAGCACCCGGTCGACATCCTCATCTCAGCAGCGGTCGGCATCAGTACCATCCTCTGGTTCGAACTCTTCAAGGTGCTGAGACCCAAAGCACTGGCGTAGCCTCGGCACTATTGCATGCGCGTGCAGTCCGCACAGAATAGGTGAAAGACGATCGCCCCTCTGGGCCTTCATCGGGAGGCAACAATGGCAACTTCGACACTCACGAAGCTTGCGGCGCGGGTCCGCTACGATATCCTGCACATGTCGACGGAAGCAGGGTCCGGCCATCCGACGACTTCGCTGTCGGCGACCGAACTGTTGACCGGCCTGTTCTTCGGCGGCACGTTCCGATTCGACCTGGACCACCCACAGAACCCCTGCAACGACCGCATCATCTTCTCCAAGGGACATGCCTCGCCGCTCTTCTACGCGTTGTATGCGGCAGCCGGCGTCCTGTCGCAGGAGGACCTGCTCACCTATCGCAGGATGGGCTCACCGCTCGAAGGACACCCGACCCCGCGCTTCGCCTATGCAGAAGCGGCGACCGGGTCACTCGGCCAGGGGCTGGGCATCGGCGTCGGCATCGCCATGAACGGCCGCTATGTCGACAAGCTGCCGTACACCACCGATGTGCTTATGGGCGACAGCGAGGTCGCCGAGGGCTCGGTCTGGGAAGCTGCCGAACTGGCGTCACAGTACCAGCTGGACAACCTCGTGGGCATCCTGGACGTCAACCGGCTGGGCCAGCGTGGTGAAACCATGCTGGGCTGGGACCTGGAAACCTATGAGTCCCGGTTTGCGGCATTCGGCTGGCACACGATCGTCCTCGACGACGGGCACGACATCGACGCGGTCCAGGCAGCCTATGGTGAGATTGATCACGCGTGCGGCCGCCCCACGGTCCTTATTGCCCGGACAGTCAAGGGCAAGGGTGTCTCGTTCCTCGAGAACCGGGACGGATGGCACGGCAAGACACTGAAGCGCGAGGAGTTCGACCGCGCGGTCCTCGAGCTGGGACCGGTCGACCTGAACCTCCGTGGAACGATCGAGAAACCCATCGAAGCCACGCCGGCGCTGTGGGCTGCGGTGCCAGTCGACCAGCCGGCGAGCGCCAAGGCGCTGTCGACGCGTGAAGCGTACGGCCGTGCCCTGGTGGATATCGCGCCGACACACCTCGACATGGTGGTGCTGGACGCCGAGGTCAGCAACTCGACGTTTGCTGCCACCTTCCGCAGCGCCTATCCTGAACGGTTCTTCGAGATGTACATCGCTGAGCAGAACATGGTCTCTGCGGCGCTGGGATTCAGCACCCGGGGCAAGACGCCCTTTGTCTCGACATTTGCAGCATTCTTCTCCCGCGCATTCGACCAGGTCCGCATGGCACAGTACGCCATGGACCGAGCCAACATCAAGTTCGTGGGCTCCCACGTCGGCGTCGCGATCGGGCCGGACGGTCCCTCACAGATGGGCCTGGAGGACATCGCCATGTTCCGCACACTGGTCGGCAGCGTCGTGCTCTACCCAGCCGACGACACGGCTGCAGCGGCGCTCGTCCGGCAAATGGCCGATCACCACGGTATCTGCTACATGCGGACGACCCGGCAGGACCTGCCCCGCCTCTACGAGACTGGGGAGGAGTTCCCCATCGGCGGCAGCAAGACCCTCCGTCACAGCGACGACGACCGCGTAACGCTGGTCGGTGCCGGGATCACCCTCCACGAAGCTCTCACGGCGGCAGACACGCTGGCTGCCGGGGGCATTCATGCCCGGGTGGTCGACCTCTACAGCGTCAAGCCGCTCGACATGGCGACGCTGCACAAGGCGGCGGCCGAAACCGCAGCCGTCATCACCGTCGAGGACCACTACGCCGAGGGCGGCATCGGCGAAGCTGTGGCCGCAGCGCTGTCGGACGTCGCAACGCCGGTGTTCTCGCTCGCGGTGTGCAAGCTGCCGATGAGCGGCAAGCCGGAGGAACTGCTGGCCTACGAAGGCATCGACGCCGC
>JAPLGJ010000091.1 GCA_026390215.1 Caldisericota bacterium | reverse complement strand
GCAGTACCTGACGGGCAAGCTGTCCGTCCCCCTCCCGAAGACGAGGCGCACACCCAATGGCGAGCACCTGCTCATCAAGGGCGCGACGGAGCACAACCTCAAGAACGTCGACGTCGACATCCCCCTGCACATGTTCACCTGTATCACGGGCGTCTCCGGCTCGGGCAAGTCGACGCTGATCAACGACTGTCTGTACAAGGGACTGGCACGCGAGCTGTACCATGCCAAGGACCAGCCGGGTCACTACGAGAAGCTGACGGGTGTCGAATACATCGACCGTGTCATCGTGGTCGACCAGGCGCCCATCGGGCGCACGCCGCGCAGCAACCCGGCCACCTATACGGGGTTGTTCACGCCCATCCGCGAGGTCTACGCGCGCATGCCCGAGGCGAAGGTGCGCGGGTACCAACCCGGCCGGTTCAGCTTCAACGTGAAGGGCGGTCGCTGCGAGGCCTGCGAGGGCAACGGGTTCACCAAGGTCGAGATGCAGTTCCTGCCGGACGTCTATGTGCCCTGCGAAGTCTGCCACGGCGCACGCTTCAACTCCGAGACACTCGAGGTCCGCTACAAGGGCAAATCCGTCGCGAACGTGCTGGAGATGTCGGTGGAGGAGGCCCTGCACTTCTTCGACGCTCACGCGCGGCTCAAGCATATGCTGAAGCTGCTTGACGCCGTCGGGCTCGGCTACATCCGGCTGGGCCAGAGCGCCGTGACCCTCTCGGGCGGCGAGGCCCAGCGCATCAAACTGGCGGCGGAACTGGGCAAGCGGACGGCAGGAAGAACTCTCTACATCCTCGACGAGCCGACAACCGGCCTGCACTTCGCCGACGTCGAGAAGCTGGTGGGTGTCCTGCAGGAGCTGACCGACAAGGGCAACACGGTCATCGTCATCGAGCACAACCTAGAGGTCATCAAGAACGCCGACTGGGTCATCGACCTGGGTCCCGAGGGCGGCGACAAGGGCGGGCGCATTATCGCCACGGGCACGCCTGAGCAGATCGCTCTCAACCTCGAGTCACTGACAGGGCAGTTCCTGGCGCCCAAGGTCCTTGGGGCCAGCTCCTAGGGGTCAAGCGTTAACATGGTACGAGTGGTACCATTGTGCGCGTAGCGATATCGCCCCGGTGCCACCCTCTTCCGGGGCGTTCGTCTGTCAGGGAAGGAGACCCCCGGGGAGTCCGCACAAGGCGTGGGCGGAGCATGGCAGGCTCCAAGTAGCTCGATTTCCTTGCGGCGCTCGGTGAAACCGATATACTAATGATGAACCACATTCACGATCCTTTGGCGCGAGCGGGGGTGCGATGTGAAAAAGGTCATAGAGTGTGTTCCCAACATCAGTGAAGGCCGGGACGCCAATAGGATCAAGACCATTGCCGGCGTCATCGAGCGACCGGGAGCGAGACTGCTGGACCTGTCGTCCGACTCCAATCACAACCGGACCGTCATCACGTACGCAGGTGAGCCCCAGGCCGTCGCCGAGGCAGCATTCGACGTGGCCAGAGCTGCAATCGCAGGCATCGATCTGACGCACCATCAGGGCGAACACCCTCGCATGGGTGCCGTGGACGTCATCCCGTTCATCCCTGTCGCCGGCGTAACGATGGCCGAATGCTGTGAGATTGCCGTGCAAGTCGGCAAGCGTATCGGCGAGGAGCTCAACGTACCCGTGTACCTCTA
>JAPLGJ010000139.1 GCA_026390215.1 Caldisericota bacterium | reverse complement strand
GTCGGCTCATTTGGCGAACAGTATCACCTCGCAGTCGAGCGGGTGATGCTGCGCATGTGCGACATGGATACCGTCGCCTGGCATCGCGTCGAGCAGGACGTCCTGCATGCGCTCGCTGGGGGACCGCTGGACCGTACCGCACTCCACGCAGCCGTCCCCCGACTCCGCGATGTGCCATGGTCTGGCTGGGGCGAAGATGTGAAGGGGCTAGCGTACCAAGGAGACCTCCTCATGGTCGGCAGCAAGGGTCCACGACCCGTGTTCGCCCGTCGCGACACGTGGCTCCCCACCCGCATCAAGTCCCTCGAGGAGCTGCTGGTCCGGTACCTGCGGACGTTTGCCCCGGCGACCCTCAGCGACTTCGTTCACTGGACGGGCCTTCCCGCAGCCACGGTGCGCGACACTGCCACCCGGGCAGCCACACTTCTGGTGCCCGTAAGTGTCGAGGGCCGCAGCTCGCCCCTGCTGGCCCTGGCAGAGGACGCGGATGTCCTTCAGAAGCCTCTACCTGAGCCTCCAGCAGTCACCTTCCTGCCCAAGTTTGACGCCATGCTGCTCGCGTGGAAAGATCCATCCCGCGTTCTGAACGGCGGAGATCGTGGCGCAGTGTTCCGCCCGGCAGGTCAGATCGAAGCCGTTGTCCTTCTCCACGGACACGCGGCGGCTACCTGGCGCGTGAAGCAAGGGGTAAGCGCAATGCACGTCACGGTCGCGCCCGTCCGACACGTGAGCGGCGTCGCACGGCGGCAGGTCGAGGCCGCGTTCGAGGATCTGGGTGCCTGGTCAGGCGCGCGCAGAACGGCGGTGACCTGGCAGGACTGACCTAGTGGAACAGGCGTGCGATGTTCCCGACCACGACGCCGACCCACAGGAAATCTGCATCGCTCCAGGTCGTGTTCAGCGTGCTCAGCTCTGGTCCCAGCAACGGCAGCAACAGTGCGGGCAGGATGCTGATGATGACGCCGTTGGCGAACCCACCCATGACGGCGCCCTTGCGTCCTCCCGTCGCATTGCCAAAGATGGCAGCCGTCGCACCAGTGAAGAAGTGCGGCACGAGGTTCGGAATGATGATGGGCAGGTGCAGCGCCTGCAGGAGCACCATGCACAGAACGCCGGCAACCAGTGACGACAGGAATCCAATCATCATCGCCGTAGGCGCTTTTGGGAACGTAACAGCAACATCCAGTGCCGGTTTGGCGTTGGGGACGATCTTCTCGCCGATTCCCCGGAAGGCGGGCGTGATCTCAGCCAGTGTCATGGTGACACCCATGACGATGATGGCCATGCCGGCAGCGAACATCATCGCCTGGACAAACGCAAAGACCAGCGGATGCTGCGTGATCTCCAGCGTATCGTGCACGAACGCGGAGCCTGCTTTGAGCGTGACCGCCATGAAGAGAACCATCATGACGAGCCCCGAGGAGATCAGTGAATCGCGCAGGAAGTCGAGCCCTTTGGGCAGCTTGATGTCCTCGGTCGACTGAGTCCTGTCGCCGAACCACTTGCCCAGCAGGCCAGCCACGATGTATGACAGCGACCCGAAATGGCCGACGGCGACGTCGTCACTTCCCATCACCTGTCGCATGAACGGTTGAGCCAGTGCAGGCATCAGCGTCATGACCGTTCCCAGGAAAATGGAAGCTGCCACCGTGACCCAGATACTGGACATGCCGGCAGCCGTCAGCACGGCAACCAGCAGGATAGCCATGTAGAGCGTGTGATGACCCGTGAGAAAGATGTACTTCCACTTCGTCACACGCGCCAGAAGGACATTGAACAGGAAGCCGAAGATCATCACCCATCCCGGCTGCGAACCCAGAGCCTTGAGCGCGACCGCGATGACGGCTTCGTTGTTGGGCAGGACGCCCCGGATGTGAAACCCGAACTGCAGCATCTGCCCCAGATAGTTCAGTGAGCCGATGAGTGTTGCTGCGCCGACACCGAGCACCAGGAAGCCGACGATCGTCCTGACAGTGCCCATCAGCACTTCGCTGAACGACTTGTGCAGCACGACCAGGCCGACGAGTGCGACCATGCTGACCAGCACTGCCGGTGTGCCCAGGAAGTCCTTGATGAACATGAATACGGATTGCATACCTGTCTCCTCTACCTGTCAACGTTTAGAGATTGTCACCAATGCACCCCGTGGGTACGACTCCTATTGTATCGTCCCGGCTGCACTCGGCAACCCATGCTCTTTTCACAGAGCGCGGAGTCATGAAGTGATTTGCCTTCACACTACTATACTGACATCAAGACTCACACAGAGTCTCACGCTGGATTGGAGGAATGCCTGTGATGACAAACGAGATCAGACACCGCATGATTCTGCAAGACATCGCCCATCGGGCGATGCTTGAGCGGGGACTGCTTCCCGACTTCTCGGCCGAGATACTCGCAGAGGTCGACCGCATCGAGGGTCCTGTCCTGACTGGCGACATGCCCGCACGCGACCTCCGGGCCATGCTATGGTGCTCCATCGACAACGACGATTCCATGGACCTCGACCAGCTGACCGTTGCGGAAGCCATGCAGGATGGAACCAC
>JAPLGJ010000238.1 GCA_026390215.1 Caldisericota bacterium | reverse complement strand
AAGCTTCGAAGAAACACCTCATCAGGCACCGGGAAGGCATGGCGGCTGGCAAACTCTCGTACAGAGGGAAAGAAGGACGTCTCTGTGCGAAAGAGGGTACCATCCATGTCGAACATGATCAACTTCATCACTGGCCTCCTGCCCTGCGTTGCGCGCCTGCTGTTGCTGGTACTGCAGCATATGCATTGTAGGGCCGTGGACCGTGTCGTGCAAGACGGCACCGCAGGTTCTGTGAAGACTTGCGCGGAATGGATGCCTGAACGCTGCTACAATATGGATACAGGTGGCGACGACAGGCCGGCAGACTGCATCCGGGAACTCCACCGTACGGGAGGCACAACCGTCGACATGAGGCATCCAGAAGGCAGGCACGTTGGTGAGACGAGAGTGGCACGCAGGGGTTCGGCTGCCATCATGCTGTGTCTCGTGCTGCTGACCTCACTCATGTCCGCGCCTTTTTCTGCGCTTGCCGAAACACTGACGGTCGGTTCTGCTGTCGAAGTCACGGGCACAGGGGGAGACGGCCTCAACGTGCGATCGTCAGCTGACGGGGCTGGAGCTGTCGTCGGCGTCGAGATGGACGGGGCTCGCGGGGTCGCCCAGGAGGGTCCTGTTGTCAGCGACAGCTTCACCTGGTGGCGCGTGCAGTGGAAAAGCGGCGTGATGGGCTGGTCGGTCGACAAGTACCTCAAGGTGGTCGTTGCCAGTCCGATTCCCAGTGCGCCGACGGCTCTTGTGGCGACAGCCGGGATCGAGTCCGTTGCTCTCTCATGGAATCTTCCTGAGGAACCCGGAACCGCCCCGATCGCTGCCTGGCGCATCTACCGCGACCGTCGCGCGGATCCGAGGGCGCTCGTTGCGATATTGAATGTCGGTGATCAGGGCTTCGACACGCGGACGTGGACGGATGGCCCCATGCTCATCGGCGGCAAACCCTACTGGTACGCTGTCAGTGCCATCAACGCGAACGGCGCCAGCGATCTCTGTCAGGGTGTCCAGGCGGTTCCACAGGTGGCACCGATGCCGACAGGTATCTTCTTTCTTCCTCCCGAGCTCGATTTCGGCGGCGAGCAGACGTCGCTCGTCCTGACGCTCCAGAATACCGGGAGCACGCCAGTGACGTTTGACATCATCCCTGGCGCTTCATGGCTGGTCGGTGTTTCGCCGACGACAGGAAGCGTGCCCGTTAGCGGAAGTCAGCGCATCAACATCGGGGTGCAGCGGACCGGTGTGCCGGCGGGGACCTACGAGAGCCTCGTCCGCGTCGCCTGTTCCACGGGCAGTATGAATATCCCTGCGCAGATGCGGGTGGGAATGATTCAGGGCATCGACGTGTCCCGGTGGCAGTGTGGGGGAGAGCAAGCCGGCGACCCGATCAACTGGGCCGCGGTGCGTTCCGCGGGTTACCGGTTCGTTTTTGTCAAGGCGACCGAAGGACTGAACATCACGGACGCCTGCATGAGCGTGCTGGTACCTGGTGCGCGTTCAGCGGGACTGCTGACAGGAGTTTACCACATCTGCTGGCCCGCTGAGAACACGGCCGCCGCCGAGGCCGCCTACTTCCTGAAGACGGCCGGACACTTCATCGGTCTGGGGTTCCTGGTGCCAGTTCTGGATATCGAGCCACGGTACAACATCAAGGGCGCGGCCATGGTGCGCTGGATCGACGAATGGTCTGGCATCGTACGTGGAACAACCGGGGCCAACCCTCTCATGTACTGCAGCGCGTCGGTGGCAGCGGACCTCCACAAGGCCGACCCCACCATCGATGGACGCTATCGCCTGTGGATCGCCGGGTATACCCCATCAGCCCAGCCAAACACCGGGGGCTGGGACAGCTGGGTGTTCTGGCAGTATGCCGACAATGGGACCGTTCCGGGCATCGAAGGCCACAGCGTCGACCTGGACTGGTTCAATGGGAATGAACAGAGTCTGTCCCAGTACGTCATCGGCGGGATCACCCCCACGTCATACACCCTGCTTTCTGCGGTTATGGGCAACGGCTTGCTGGGCGTAGAGCCGCTGAAGGGACCGTATCCTGCAGGGAGTACGGTGACCTTCACTGCAAGGCCGGCTCCCGGATGGGAGTTCACGGGGTGGAGCGGCAGTGTCACGGGCACCGCCAATCCGCTCGCGCTCACCATGGATGACAACAAATCCGTCTTGGCGACATTCGAGAAGTCCGTCGACCCGAACCAACATATCATCACGCTTTCCGTTGGTAGCCTGGTCGCTCATCTGGACGGCCAGATCGTGACCCTGGACACCCCTCCCGTCATCGTGGGGAGTCGAACGCTAGTGCCATTGCGACCCATCATCGAGGGTCTGGGTGGCGCAATCACTTGGGTCCCCGAAACCCGCAGCGTCGAAGTGGGGTTCAATGGCACGATCCTGCTGCTTCAGATCGGCAATCGGACTGCTGTCGTGAACGGCGAGGCGGTTGTCCTGGACGTTCCAGCGGCCATCATGAATGGCAGGACCATGCTGCCAGTGCGCTTCGTCAGTGAGCGCCTTGGCGCAGAGGTCCAGTGGGAGGAGTCCACGAAGACCGTTACCATCACCGTCAACAGCGCAACCGTCTCCGGGGGAACGTCGACTCCCCAGTAGGTGCCTTCCTGCGGCGACCTCACCGCAGGATTCCGCTCTGGATCTGCAGGATGCCTGTCAACCTCGAGAAGTTTGACTACTGCCGCTGATACGTTCCCATCAGCTGTCCCCGGGAAAGAACGTGCTCTCGCATCGCTTCATTCAGCTGTGCCCGCGAGGCAGACGCTGGGAGGGACAGCATCGTGTCCAGGGCATACACCCGGAAGTAGTAGTGATGGGCGTTTCCCTTCGGGGGCATTGGACCGCCGTAGCCATGGCGTCCAAAGCTGGTGACCCCCTGACTGGATCCATCTGGCAATACTGCATCTGATGGAATCTCCTCTGGCAGGCTTGTTGCCGTCGGCGGGATATTCCACAAGGTCCAGTGGGCCCATGTTCCGCCGGGGGCGTCCGGATCGTCACAAATCAGGACATAGCTCTTGACGCTCGTCGGAGCTCCACTCCACGCAAGGTCCGGTGAAATGTCATTGCCTTGCCCCGTGAACTTGACCGGGATAGAATTGCCGGCCGAAAACGCGGTACTCGTGACGGTGATTCCCATAGATGCCTCCTGCGTGACCACTGTCGGTGCACGGCATCCTGACCACCCTACAGAAAGGATGACAAGCGCCAGTATCTTGATCGACCGAAACAAGTGCTGTCTCAACCACTCGCCTCACAATGACGGTCCAGGTTCGCGCCTGCAGTATACCTCAGGCGAAGTTGAGGACAACAGGCCACCATGCGTCAGGCAAGCGTAACACTCTCAGGACGGTTCCATTTCCGTTGAAACTGTTACACGACTGCAACACCTTCGACACAACACAGGGATACCCGCGTGCGCGCCAACGACAGACCAAGAGATTTCTTACGTCCTTCCCGCGAAGAAGGGGAAGCCCCAAAGGAGGGCCGCTGGTGCGTGTTCCCCGGGACAGG
>JAPLGJ010000104.1 GCA_026390215.1 Caldisericota bacterium | reverse complement strand
TGAGAGCCTGCTCAAGCAGTCGATGTTTGGCTTCCGCTACATCTGGGAGCACCGGCCGCTGTTCGATCTGCAGATGGTGTTCTTCGCGTCAAACCTCATCGCGAGTCTTTGTTTGACGATCTTCCCTGCCCTGGTCCTTGCCCGCACGGGCAACAACGCAGCGGCACTGGGATCGACGCAGTCTGCGGCGGCGGTCGGCGGCGTAGCCGGCGGGGCCCTGCTCACGGCATGGGGAGGACCCAAGCGCAAGGTGAACGGCGTGCTCATGGGCATGGTGTTGACGTCTCTGCTTGGCACGCTGGTCGTCGGCCTCGGCCGATCACTGCCCGTCTGGATGGCTGGCTCCTTCCTGATGATGGTGGTCATGACCATTATCAACGGCAGCAACCAGGCCATCTGGCAGTCCAAGGTCCCTCCTGCTCTTCAGGGGCGTGTGTTCTCCGTGCGCCGCCTCGTGGCGCAGGTTACGGTCCCCGTCGCCATGCTGGCCTCGGGACCGCTGGCAGACAAGGTGTTTGGGCCTGCGATGATGCCGGCCGGGAGCCTCGCACCGGTGTTTGGCTGGGGCCGGGAGCCTCGCACCGGTGTTTGGCTGGCTGACCGGTACTGGAGCCGGGACGGGGATTTCGCTGATGTTCGTGTTGTCGGGCCTGGCCGGAGCTTTCGTCGGGATCGTCGGTTACCTGGTTCCCAACGTCAGAGACGTCGAGCGGCTCATCCCGGATCATGACGCGCCGGCAGCATAGTTCGCTTTCCTTCCGTCATTCCCGCGCAGGCGGGAATCCAGTCCTGTCTCTGTGCCGGGCATGTTACAACAACTACGACTGTCCCCTGTTACAGCGCAAGTGCATCATACTATAGTGTCGCAGATGTCACCGAAAGGGAGGTCACACGATGATTCTCAACCAGTGGTATGTCATTCTCGAATCCCGCGAGGTCAAACGGGGAGCGCTCCTCAGTGTCCGGCGCATGGGCAGGGACCTGGTCCTGTGGCGCGATACCCAGGGCACGGCGTCCTGCATGAGTGACCACTGCATCCATCGGGGGGTCGCACTCAGCGCAGGGAAGGTCAAGGGCGATTGCGTGGAGTGCCCGTTCCACGGCTTGCAGTATGATGGCCGAGGGCGTGTCATGGTGATCCCGGCGAACGGCAAGGACGCCCCGGTGCCGGCCGCCTTCCAGGGCGAGGCATTCGTCGTGCGCGAAGCGCATGGCTACATCTACCTGTGGTGGGGCGAACCGCGCGAGGAGTATCCTGAGCTGCCGTTCATCCCCGGACTGGACGACACGAGACTGATCTACGGCACCTGGCGCGATCCCTGGAACGCGTTCTATACGCGGGCCATCGAAAACCAGCTGGACGTGGTGCATCTGCCCTTCGTTCACTACAATACGATCGGTGCGGGGAACCGGACGGTCGTCAACGGTCCCGTGGCGCGGATGGAGGGCAATATCCTGCGCGTCTGGGTCGATAACGAGCAAGACCATGGCCAGACGCCTCGCCGACCGGACGACATGTCGGTGCCGGACCGGGAGTCACAGCTGACCTTTGTCTTCCCCAACCTCTGGCAGAACAACCTGGGACCGAACGCCCGCATCACGGCGGCGTTCGTCTGTGTCGACGAACAGCACAGCATCCTGTACTTGCGTTTCTACCGAAGCTTCGGCAGACTTCCTGTCATCCGGCAGCTGGTCGACCTGCTGACAGGGTTGTCGGACATCACCATCGCCCACCAGGACCGCCGTGTCGTGCAGACCCAGCGGCCGTTCGTGAGCAGTCTGAACGGCGGTGAGAAGCTCATCCAGGGCGACCTGCCGATTGTCCTCTACCGCAGGCGCCGCGAGCAGCTTCAGAACGAGGCGCAGAGCAAGGCAGTCTGAACGCGCCGAAAGCAGGACGGCCCCGGGCTATTCTCCCGGGGCCGTCTTTCGTGGCAGTCTGTGCAAGAAGCCAAGCTCTACCAGCCTCCTCCGCCGCCGCCACCACCCCCGCCGCCGCTGAACCCGCCGCCTCCGCCGCCCAGGCCGGAATTGCTGCCAGGAGCGACCGCTGAGGCGCTGATGACGTTGTTGAACCCGTTTCCGATGCTGCTGGCAAACGCGGCCGGGTTGACAGGGTTCCAGTACATGCCATGGTACCAGACCGGCGCGTACGGGCGTCCCTCCGCGGCCATGCGGGCGAACACGCTGGCGAACTGGTTGGACCAGCGCTGCTCCACGTCCAGTGCAAGGGCATAGGGCAGGAACTTCTCGAACATCTCCGGGGTGCGCTCGGGCGGGTTCATCAGGTTCATGCGGTCCTTCTCGGTCACGGAAAGGAACAGCTTGAACCCTTCGATCTCGTTCATCAGCTTGCGCCC
>JAPLGJ010000184.1 GCA_026390215.1 Caldisericota bacterium | reverse complement strand
TCTCAGAGATGTCGGCATTAGCGTCCCAGAAGAATAGCGCGCGGCCGATGGTAAGCGCGAACGTGACGAGAGGAGTATCCTTGCTATGAGACATGGAAGAAAACTGAAGAAGCTTGGCGTATACAGTGGCCTGCGGAGCATGATGTTGCGCAATCTCTCTACCTCAGTGATCGAGAAAGGCCGTATTGAGACGACAGTTACTCGGGCAAAGTCAGTGAAACGTGTGGTGGAGAAACTCATCACGACTGCAAAGGTCGACGACCTGACGACGCGGCGCAAGCTGCATGCCTACCTTCTGACGCCAGAAGCGGTCGACGAAGCCTTCAAGCTGACCAAGGATCGCTACATCACCCGCCCGGGTGGCTATCTGCGTATCATCAAGGCCGGATATCGGAAGGGTGATGCAGCGAACATGGCGGTCCTGGAGTTTGTAGAGAAGTAGATGATTCGCCTCGACAAGGTCTCGTATCAAATCGAGACCTCCGCGGGGGCTGTCCAGGTCCTTCGTGACATAGACCTGGAGTTGCCTGATGGCTCAATCTCCGCGATTGTCGGCCCCAACGGGTCCGGCAAGAGTACGCTAGCCCGCCTTGTCAGCGGGCTTTTGCGTCCGACGTCCGGCAGCGTGCGTCTGCTGCCAGACGGTGACAACCAAACAGTCGCGGATGTTCGCCCAGGACTTGACGTGGGCCTGGTGTTCCAGAATCCGGACAACCAGTTGGTGGCGACGACTGTAGAAGACGATATCGCCTTTGGACTGGAGAACCTCGAGCTTCCCCATGCCGAAATGGTACGGCGCGTTGGAGATGTATTGCATCTTCTTGGCCTGGAACAGTTCCGCGACTACCCGCCTCATCGTCTTTCCGGTGGGCAGAAGCAGAAAGTCGCCATTGCTGGAGTGCTTGCCATGAAGCCTTCATTCCTCATTCTGGACGAGGCAACGTCTCTTCTGGATCCGACCAATCGCCGCGAGGTAAGGCAGACGGTACTCCGTCTCAACAGTGAGTTGGGGATCGGCATCGTCATTGTCACTCATCTTCTGGACGAAGTGCTTGTTGCGTCACGCGTAGGCGTACTGGCGCATGGAGCGCTGGCGGCTTGGGACTCGCCGCGTGCCGTCTTCTCGGATCCAGCGGTCGTCGAGCTAGGTGGTCTGGTGCTACCGCTGAGCGCTCGAGCTTCGTTCCTCATGCGAGAGCGCTGGACGGACTTCCCGTTGTGTCTGACTCCTGAGGAATTTGCGAGAGCGACATGTCAATTGAACTGAAGAACGTCGACTACATCTACGATAGTGGCGAGCCCTTCGAGTACTTCGCGCTCCGGGGGATCAGCCTGCACATCGACGATGGTGCCTTCGTGGGTGTTGTGGGAAGGACGGGTTCGGGCAAGTCGACGCTGGTCGAGCATCTGAACGGGCTCCTGTTTTCGACACGGGGGGATGTCATTGTCGACAGTGACATCGTCCGCAACGAGCGGGCAGTGCTTGCCAAGACACGCCGCAGAGTTGGCATCGTGTTCCAGTATCCCGAGGACCAGTTTTTTGCCGAGACCATCTTTGAGGAGGTAGCTTTTGGCTGCCGCAACTATGGGTTCAGCAAAGAGCAGGTCGAGGAGAGCGTTCACAAAGCGATGAACACCGTCGGTCTTGATCCGGAGCGCTTCCTGCCTCTGTCTCCCTTTCAGCTGAGCGGGGGAGAGCAGCGTCGCGTGGCCATCGCCTCGGTCATCGCGATGGGCCAGAAGTACATCGTGCTCGATGAGCCCACCGCTGGTCTCGACTCCGGCTCCAAGCTTGCCGTCCTGACCGAGCTGGAGTCACTGCGCCAGACTGCGAACGTCACGGTGATTCTCGTGTCCCACAACATGGACGAGGTTGCTGAGTTCTGCAAAGAGGTGGTCGTCCTTGACGAGGGGACAGTGACGTTCCAGGGATCGACCGACGCGTTCTTTCGTGACGCGGAGCTGGTCGAAAGAACGGGTCTGGAGCTTCCGGAGAGCTACCGCCTCGCACGTGCACTCAAGGAGTGCGGAAGCACCCTTGCGGTGAACGAGGGCTCGACGGACCGGATGCTGGATTCGTTGAGGCTGTGCGTCTCTGACCTGGGAGGAGCATAGTGGCCCTCTCTCGCAGCTTCGTTCTTGGTCAGCACTACCCTGGGACTTCGGTCGTACACCGGTCTGGCGCTCTGGTGAAGCTCGTTTCGACCATAGCTCTCATGATCGGGGTTTTTGTTGCGACGAAGACGGTGCAGTATATTCCTATTGCCGTTTTCCTGGCCCTTGGCATCGGGGTTTCAAGAATACCCCTGCGCTTCTTTGCTCGGGGCCTCAAACCCATCCTGTTTCTCATTGTACTCACCGTCGTGGTGCAGGTATTCTTCACTCCTGGCACGCCTATCTGGCAATTTGGTTTCGTTCGCATCACGCGCGAGGGATTGGGACTGGCCGGTTTCATTCTCTGCAGGCTGGTCCTCCTTACGCTGGTAAGCGTCCTGCTTACCGCGAGTACTTCTCCCATAGAGTTGACCGACGCTGTGTCAGATCTGCTGAAGCCGCTGAGCCATATTGGCCTGCCTTCCGCCGAAATTGCTCTTGTCATGAGCATCGCCATGCGCTTTGTGCCCACAATTCTCGAGGAAACCGAGCGTATCATACGTGCTCAGGTTTCGCGGGGGGCCCGGATCGGGGAAGGCAGCCTCATCGTGCGAATGAAGAGCTTCATTCCGATTCTCATCCCCTTGTTTGTTTCCTCCTTTCGCCGGGCAGACGACTTGGCCGTCGCGATGGAGGCAAGGGGCTTTCGCGTAGGGAGTCCCCGAACAAGATATCATGCACGTCACTTTCGGTCCTTCGATGCCTTCATTCTTCTTGGAACGGCAGCTGCTCTGTCCGGGGTCGTCCTGTGGCGTCTGTTCCTGTGACGGTGCGTATGGACATAGCCTACGACGGCTCCTTCACCTATGGCTTCCAGAAGCAGGAGTCCCTGGTGAGTGTGCAGGGCACTGTCGAGGGGGCGCTGAAGGCCGTTTGTGGATCGTTCATTCCTGTTGTTGGGGCGTCACGAACCGACAGAGGCGTCCACGCGCTTCACAATGTTGTGAGCTTCGTTCTGCGTGACGATGCTCTCTATGAACGCGTCGTACGACGCATCCCCGTCATGATGCCCGAGTGGCTTACGATTCGCGGTTGCGTTCGTGAGTGTGCCAACTTCAGCGCCCGGTTTTCTACAGTGAGAAAGTCCTACGCCTACGTGTTTATCAAGGAAGGAAGCTGGACCCCGTTCCTCGCTCGTTATGCGTATCGACTCGAGTATCCGGTCAAGACTGGTGCGATGAATGAGGCTGCGCATGCACTGCTTGGAACGCATGATTTCAAGGAGTTCGGGAATACTGATCCAAGCAGGCCGCGTCGAGACACGACGTGTACGCTGAGTGCCGTTGATGTCATGGAAACGGATAGGGCGGTTATCTTCATGGTCTCAGGCGATCATTTCCTGTATCATATGGTACGCCGCATGGCGTACTTCGTTCTCAAGGCCGGGCAAGGGAGGATCGGCGCTGAAACGTGGAACAACGCGTTTGCAGGCCTTGACGTCCCGTATACGCGACAGGTGATGGCCGCTGGCGGCCTCTACCTGGTTGCCGTTGACTACGCTTGATAGCTGCTGCGCGATGCGTAGAGCCATCCGCCCGAACCCTCTCCGGGCATGTGGGTCCACCATCGTTTGCTGCCTCAAGGCGTTGACTAATCGCGGGTTTATGGTAATCTAGTAAAGAATTGACCAGGAGGATATGAATGAAGACAACGTTTTTTAGACCAGAGACGGTTACCCGTCACTGGGTTTTGATTGATGCTACGGATCAGAGCGTTGGGCGACTTGCCGTGGTCATTGCCAACATTCTTCGCGGCAAGGACAGACCAGAGTTCACGCCGAATGCCATGGTTGGCGACAATGTCATCGTCATCAACGCTTCGAAGCTGTCAATTGATCCCAAGAAGGGTATACAGACCATGCACTATCATCACTCGTTCTACCCGGGTGGCCTGAAGGCCACGAATTGGAACAAGATGCTTGAGACGCGGTCAGACTTCCTGCTCAAGCGTGTGGTTCGCGGCATGCTGCCGAAGAACACACTTGGCAAGGAACTGCTCAGCAACCTGCGCGTCTATCAGGGGCCCGAGCATCCTCACCAGGCTCAGAAGCCTGTTGAGTTCAAGGCTAACTAGGGAGGATGCTGTGGCAACCACGCAGATTTGGGGAACGGGTAAGAGAAAGACTGCTATTGCGCGTGTTCACCTCGTTGCAGGAACTGGCAAGATCGTCGTAAATGGCAAGCCGGTCGAGGTCTACTTTCCAGTCCAGACGGTTTCCATGAAGACCATGGCTGCCTTCACCGTCATGGGGGGTACGCCTATGTTCGATGCGATGGTGAGCGTTGCCGGTGGTGGCTTCAATGGCCAGGCTGAAGCCGTTCGCCATGGAATTGCCCGCGCGCTGGTTGAGCAAAACCCGGAGAACAAGCCGGTTCTGAAGAAGGCCAAGCTTCTGACGCGCGACGCTCGCATCAAAGAGCGCAAGAAGTACGGTCTCCTGGGCGCCCGCAAGGCCACTCAGTACAGGAAACGCTAGACAGGCTTTCTCGTAGTTCACTGGGCAGCAGGACATTGTGTCTGCTGCCTTTTTTGATACCCTGTAGGTACGCTTGTGCAGTGGAGGAACCTGACGATGAGGATTCATGATACGCTGACGCGGAAGACCGTCGAACTCGTGCCCCGTGAGCCAGGCAAAATCACCATGTACATATGCGGGGTTACGCCGTATGCCTCGGCGCACATCGGGCACGCGCGGACGGCCGCCGTCTACGATCTTCTGAAACGCTACCTCCTGCGCGCGGGCTATGCCGTGACCCACGTCAGCAACTACACTGACATCGACGACAAGATCATCCGACGAGCCCAGGAGCAGGGGGTTGCGCCCCTCGATCTGTCTGCTCGCTTCATCGGCGAGTATCTTGAGGACATGGCGGCACTGAATGTTCTTCCACCGGACATCACGCCAAGGGTATCGGAAAGCATCCAGGACATTATCGACCTCATTGGTCACATCATTGAAAACGGGTATGCCTATGTCTCATCAGACGGAGTTTACTTCTCTGTCCGCAAGTTCAGTCGCTACGGTCGACTTTCAGGCCGTTCCGTCGACGAGATGCGCAGTGGGGCGCGGGTAGACGTGAACGAGGCGAAGGAGGACCCACTGGATTTCGCACTGTGGAAGCTTGCGAAACCCGGCGAGATCTCATGGGACAGTCCCTGGGGAAAGGGTCGTCCGGGATGGCATATCGAGTGTTCGGCGATGAGTCTGAGAAATCTCGGGGCAGGGTTCGACATTCATGGGGGAGGTGAGGACCTCATCTTTCCTCACCACGAGAACGAGATAGCGCAAAGTGAGGCAGCTTTGAACGGACAGCAGTTTGTTCGATACTGGATGCACTCCGGCATGGTCAACATGGGCGGCGACAAGATGTCGAAGTCACTCGGCAACGTCATGACTGTGCGCGAACTGCTGGAGCAGTATCCAGGGCAGGTTGTCCGGCTCTATCTTCTACAGACCTCCTACGAGAAACCTCTGAAGTTCAATATTTCGGGATTCGGGCAGGCATTCACGAATTATGAGCGTCTGGCGGAGTTCGAGGCGTTTCTGCAAGGATTGACTCAGGCGTCCGATGACGGCGTCAAGGTGGAATTTGAGAGCATATGTTCCGATTTTCTCGGCGAGTTCGACACTGCGCTGGCAGACAATCTCAATGCGTCGCGTGCACTCGCTGCGGTCTACGAATTCATGACTCGAGTGCGCCGCAGGGCTTCGGAGCGGCTGCTTGATGGGTCAGAGGCTTCTCGAGCGCTCGAAGCGTTCCGGTCCGCGCTCTGGGTGTTTGGGCTCGACCAGACCAGCGACTACAGGGAACACAAATCCACTCTTCTTGTCGGCAAGCAGCGGGTGCTCATGGCTGTTGCCGCGGAGGTTGGAGCCGCTGTTGAGGATAACGCCTCCGCGAGCGAACTTCTCGATGCGATTGTCATGAAGCGTCGGGTCGCTCGTGAGGCAGGACAGTACGACATGGCTGACCAGATCAGGGAGCGCCTCAGGAGTGTTGGTATCGCTCTGGAGGACGGCGTTGACGGCGTGAGGTATCGCATCCGTGGCTAACATTCAAAGAACGAGACCAGCAGGCATGCTTATCTATGGTAAGAACTCGGTCCTGGGGGCACTGTCCGCTGAACATCCGGTCGAGAAAGTCATCTTTGAAGCTGGTTCGGAGAAAGACGACCGTATCCGGCTGATCAAAGATGTGGCTTCGCGGCTGAAGGTTCCGATGGAGTACAAGGTCGGATCGTGGTTCCAGAAGAGCCTCGGCGATGTCCCTCATCAGGGTATCGCGGCTCAGTGCGCGCGAGTGCGCCTACTGGACATGAACGCCCTCATGGGGGCTATGCCTCCTGAACCCGCCCGCCGTTCAGTCGTCCTCGTGGACCAGGTCACCGATCCGCACAATCTGGGAGCGATTATCCGTGTGGTGGCCGCGTCAAGAGCAGGGGGGCTTATCGTCACAAAGGACCGGACAAGTCCGTTTTCGCCGGCGGCGGTATCTGCGTCAGCTGGGACGGTATTTGGACTTCCAATCGCCGTCGTAGCGAATCTGGCATATGCCATGGAACGACTCAAGAAGGATGGCTATTGGCTGTACGGGCTGGAGGCGGCAGATGGTCACGACTACCGGAAGGAGAAGTACGCATGTCCGTCCGCGTTCATTGTCGGCAGCGAGGGCGCTGGCATGCGCGAACTCACACGGAAGAATGCGGACTTCTTCATCACGATTCCAATGAGGCCGGGCATCGATTCGCTGAATGTGTCTACGGCACTCGCAGTTGTGCTCTTCCGTGCCATCGAGTCCTAGAAGCGGTCGCTCATCGGAACACGCCGAATCGCTGAGGCAGCGTTTTCTGGCGGGCGACAATATGGCATTTGAGGAGCTGCTGGGTCTATACATGCCCCTCCTCAAGTTTGTTGCCCGCAAGTACTGCACCGAACGAGATGAACGAGACGATTGTCTCGCCGAGGCTGTCCTGGGCTTTCTCCGTGCCATTCGCACCTATGATGTCCGGCGGGGCGGTCTCGACGGATACATTGCCACTGTCGCTTCGCACAGACTCATTGACATGGCACGGCGAGCTGCCGGCTCTCACGTCGAGCTGTCAGACACTCTCGATGGATGGGGGAGTTCCCTCGGCGACCCTGCACAGGCGGGAGTCCCTGACATGATTGCGCTCGCTGCCACGCTCAGTGATTGCGAACGCGCGTGTTTCGAGAGACATCTCCGGCACCCGTTCAATTCGGGTCGTCGGCTCCAGTGTGGGTAGGTGGCCGAGCGGTTAATGGCGGCAGACTGTAAATCTGTTGGCAATGCCTACGGGGGTTCGAATCCCTCCCTGCCCACCATTGCACTGGCGGGAATAGCTCAGTGGTAGAGCCCCTGCCTTCCAAGCAGGTTGTCGCGGGTTCGAATCCCGTTTCCCGCTCCAGCGTTTGAACTGGAGCAGCACTCCTCCTTCAGGAGGATTGTGCATGCCCTCTTGGGCAGCTTCTGTAGTGCGGCACCTCCTGCGGAGCGTTCGGCGCTTCGATGGTGATTGACTTCTTGTGCTTTTCGAGTAGTATACATACTGCTGTTTGTGTGCCCATGCACAACGACAGCGAGGAATGCGGGGTGGAGCAGCCTGGTAGCTCGTTGGGCTCATAACCCAAAGGTCGACCGTTCAAATCGGTCCCCCGCGACCAAGCCCATGTAGCTCAGT
>JAPLGJ010000126.1 GCA_026390215.1 Caldisericota bacterium | reverse complement strand
GCGCCCGAATTGATGATCACGCGATACCCTGCTTCGAGGCAGGACTTGGCCGTGACGAGACGAATGACCTCGAAAAGGTGGACGACCAGCCCGCTGTCGTCCATGCCGAGAGCATCGATGCGAGCGATGTGCTTGCGAGGGATCACGAGCAGGTGTATCGGCGCTTTCGGGAACCGGTCCTTGATGACGAAGACCGTGTCATCCTCGTAGACATACTCGGCCGACGCCTCATGCCGGCTGATGCGGCAGAAGACGCAGTCCTGTTCGTTCGCGTCCATCATGCAACAACACTCCCGAACAGGACGACCCGGTCGCCGTCGAAGCGACAGCCCTCGATACGAACGACGACAAAGCTGTCGGGTTCCAGCACCTCGTTGTCCTTCGTCCGTCCCTCCGTCCAGAGGTAGTGCTCCGAGTACCCTTCGACCTCACCGGGAGAGGACTTCTCCGACACGATCGTCACGTTCCGACCGACACACCGGCGGGCAAATGCCATCCCCGTCTGTTCCGCGACCTCAAGCACACGGTGCAGCCTCTCCTTCGCGACTCCGGCAGGGATCTGATGCTCCTCGCGTGCCGCAGGGGTGAATGGACGGCGCGAATAGCGGAAGACATGGACCTTGGCAAACGCCGCCAGCCGGACCATGTCCAGGGTAGCCTGCAGGTCCTGCTCCGTCTCGCCAGGGAATCCGACGATGACGTCGGTCGTGAACGTGAACGCCGGGTCGACCGCGCGCAGGCGCTGCACACCGGCCAGCAGGTCCTTCGATGCGTACGGCCGGCGCATGCGCTGCAGCACTGCGTCACTGCCGCTCTGCAGGGGGAGATGCAGCTGCGGACAAAGCGCCGCATGCTTCGCAAACTGGCCTACGAGTGCTTCGGTGATCGCGTCCGGGTTCAGCGAGCTGATGCGTACGCGCGTCGGCAGCCCTGCAGTCTCAAGCGCCCCCAGCATGCCGTCCAGCAGAATGGGCAGCCCATCCGGCGCTTCACCATACTTGCCGATCTCCGTCCCGGTCAGCACGACTTCCTTGACGCCCGCCCTCGCCAACCCCATGACTTCGTCCACCGCCACGAGGGCGGACTTGGATTCCAGGCGCGAGCCACGCACAAACGGGACCAGGCAATAGGTGCACATGTTGTCGCATCCCTCCTGAATGCGCACATCCACGCGGTTGCGGGGACCCGCTCTCAGGATGCGCCCGTCAACCCATCGCGCAGGAACCTGCATCGCCCCACCTGTGCCGACGACAAGCCTCGCCACTTCCGCTCGATCACGCATGGCAACGACCGCGACGCCCGCAGGAGCTTCAGTACGCGTCAGGTTCAGCAGTGTTGCTCCGCATCCGGTGAGATACACCGGGGCACCCGGCCGTTCACGCAGGGCACGACGCGCAAACTGCAGGCTCTGAGCCTGGGCCCGGTTCGTGACGCTGCACGAGTTCACGACGACAGCATCGGCTTCCGCCATCGTCGTGGTGGTCTCGGCGCCCAGCAATCGCATTTCCTGCGCATAGAGCTCGGAGTCGACCTCGTTGACCTTGCAGCCAAGCGTGGTGATGAACACCTTCACGGTGTCGCCTGCAACTCCCGCACCATGAGCATGGCGGCGAACCCGGCCAGCTCGCTCCTGAGAATGCCCGTTCTGAGGCGGACGGCTACAGCGCCTCGTTCGACGAGCAAGGCTTCCTCTGGCTCGGAGAACCCACCCTCAGGGCCGACTGCGACTGCGACGGAGCCATCCAGGGCAAGCGTCCCGTCCCGCGCGCATCCCATCATAGTCGAAGCTGCGCGAGGAGACATCATGACCAGAGTGTCCACATGGCCGGCACATGACAAGGCACCCTGGAGCCCTGATGCCAGTTCAACCGTCGGGACGTCGCCCGTCTCGGCCTGTTCGGCTGTAGAAAGGGCCACCTGGTTCAGGCGCTCGAGCCGCCCGGCGACATTCCATGGCTGACTGCGCTCAGCGGCATACAGGACGAAACGACGCACTCCCAGCGGAGCACAAACGTGGACGACGTTGTCAAGCAGTGCGGGTCGGATGATAGCCTGCAACAGGATGACCGGGCATTGGGAGAAGGGCGACTGACGGATGTCCTCTACGGAGACAGCAAGGCCGGATCTGGAGGAATCTTCGACAACCGCGTCATACAGTTCTCCTGCATGAAACAAAACGATCCGTTCGCCGTGACGAGCGCGAAGGACATCGGCAATGTGATGTGCGGCAGGCGTTCCGCCAAGCATGACATGTTCGCCCAGCCTGAGCGACCGACCCGCCTCGAACGCCGGCATGGATCAGCCGCTGCCCGAGACCCTGCCGAGGTATCCTGCGAAACTCTCCAGTACCGTGATGGCGCGGATGTAGTTCATGCGGATGGGACCGACGAGACCAAGCACGCCGCGCCGGTTCGAATCGAGCGAGTAGCTCACCGACACGAGGCTGAAGCTCCTCAGTTCCTCCCGCTGGTTCTCCTCCCCGATGAACAGGCTGATCTCTCCGCGATCGCTCAGCGAGTTGAGATAAGGTTTCACGACCTCTTCGCGGCTCAGGAAGGTGCTCAGCGTGGAGAACGCCCCAATCTGGTCATCGGGAAGGTCGCTCAACATCTGTTCGATACCCCGGACGAAGATCTGACTCTCTCCCTTGCGCAGCTCGCCTTCCATAAGCTCAGCCACGGCGTCCAGAACACCTCCGTAGCGCAGAGCAAGGTCCTGTGGCAGCACGTTGCCACAGCGAAGGGTACGAATGCCCTCCTCGATGCTCTTGCCGCGAAGCTCCCGCGCAAAGATGGCATTGATGTCTGCGAGTTCCTGTTCAGTCGTATCTGCCGGCGCAACCAGCTTGTATCCGTCGACGTTCTCGCGGTCAGTGATGAAGACCAGCATGAGTCCTGTCTCGCTGAACGGCACGAGGCTGACATGACGCAGGGTTACAGAGTTGATTGGGGGGCTCAGGACGAAACTCACCTTCTTCGTGCGGTCAGACACGGCGGTGGCCACCCCGTCAAACAGATGCGGTAGACTCTCGTACTGCAGCGGGAGATCCATTGGTCCGGTGAACATGCGCTGACGCGTCGCCTCGACGAGAAATGCCGAGATATACATGTGATAGGCCAGGACAGTCGGAACACGCCCGGCGGAGATGTGGGGCTGCTGAAGATATCCCATGCTGCTAAGGTCCACCATGTCATTGCGGATCGTCGCAGACGAGAGGTCGTTGCCCAGCTGGCTGGTCACGAATCCCGAACTGACAGGCTCGCCATCGTCCATGTACTTCCGGACGATAGCCAGCAATATGCGCTTCTGCCGTTCTGTCAGGAACATCTATCTCACCTTATCTATTGTACCGAATAGCGCCAAGCTGACAAGCAAGAAGGTGTATGGGCCCCGCAGAGATTGAGAATGTTACACTTCGGGACGGTTCCGTTTCGGGGAGAATGTTATACTTCCGCCTACGTGGGAACAACGACGACGCGGGTGGCCGCCACACAGGCAGCCACCCGCTCTGCAATCCTACGGAAATGTCCTAGCTCTTCTTGAGCAGGCCGTCGATCTTCGCCGTGATGGTCCGCTTTGGAACGGCGCCGACGACCTGGTCGACGACGATCCCGCCCTTGAACAGCGCCAGCGTCGGTATGCTCATGATACCATAGCGAGCGGCAATCTCCTGATTGTCGTCCACATTCAGGCGAGCGACCTTCAACTTGCCCGTGTATTCATTGGCGATCTCGGAAACGACCGGAGCAATCATGCGGCACGGAGCGCACCACACAGCCCAGAAATCGACCAGCACAGGCAGCGAAGAAGAGAGGACCTCGCTCTGGAAATTCGCAGTTGTTGCAACAATCTCGTTGTCTTCCACGTGTTCCTCCTCGCAGGATGTCTGCTTCATTTTCTTACTTGAGCTCGCTGTAGGTGAGAAGAAGCTTCTCCAAGCGCTCAAGTTCCTTCTCGGGGGCAAGGTCCTGTTGCACGCGGCAGCCGACTTCGTTGAGAAGAATGTCGGTTCCAATGCGGCCTATGGCCGCATGGGCAGCCACAAGCTGAGCCAGGACTTCATCGCACGGTCGACTTTCGTCGACCATCTTCTGAATTCCGCGCAACTGCCCTTCGACACGTCGAAGGCTATGCAGGACCTGTGTCTTCTCCATCATATACCCCTTGGGGTATATTAAGCGGATAGTTGCCGTTGTCAAGAATGCCTGTAGTATGATATGATACAGTTTGGAGGTGCTACGTGAAGCGAGTATTGACCAGTCTTGCCGTTCTTCTTGTCGTGTTTGTCGTCTTTGCGCTGATCATTGGTCCATTGCGCACGACATCCATCAAGCTGAACGTTCTGTTCTTTCCAACCATCCAGACATCAGCCGAGGCACTGGCCTACGCCTCCTTTTTCATCGGGCTCCTCCTTGCCACAGTGATCGCACTCGCCGGCGACATGGCCCTCCGGAAGAGGTTTCGCGGAATGATGCTTGAGCAGACCAGGCGGTCGAAAACGAGCGGTGGAAGCAAGGATATCGCCGACGCTGCGACGACAACTCTTCCCAGTGAGCGCAAATTGCCCGAATGAACCGCCACAGTACTGCCCAGATCACTCGCGCTGCGCTCATCGCCGCGATGTACATCGTCTTCACAATGGTTCCACCTTTCAGTGCCATCAGCTACGGGGCTGTGCAGTTCCGACTCGGTGAAGCCCTGGTCCTGCTGCCCTTTCTGCTCGACGAGGCAGTCCTTGGCGTCGTTGGCTGGCAGCCATGCCGCCGATTCTCCTCAACGCGCTCATTGTGCCCGCATACGTATCGACACTCACCCTGCCGGGAGCCCAGGACCTACCTCTCGCACACAGCCTCACGACGGGTCTGCACTTCATCCTGACACATTTCACGTGGGGAGTCTACATGCCGGTGGCACTCTCGATCCTGGCCGGTGAAGCAGCCGTTGTCATACTTCTTGGCCTGCCCGTGCTAGTCCTCGTCCGTCATAATATCCACCCCGTGGAGGAGGTTCGATGATTTACACCGTCGCTCTTGCCCAGGTGAACCCTGCGTGCGGTGACCTGGAGGTCAATGTAAAGATGCACGTCGCTCAGGCGGAGCAGGCGCTTGAGACCGGCGCAGACCTGATTGTCTTCCCCGAGCTGTCTCTCACGGGATACACACTCAAGGACCAG
>JAPLGJ010000162.1 GCA_026390215.1 Caldisericota bacterium | reverse complement strand
ATTCGCCCTGACGGTCTGGGCGTGGAAGGCGACCGGCAGTGCCATGACGCTTTCCGTCATCGCGTTCTGCGGATTCGCCCCCATGATCGTGCTGATGCCGTTTGCGGGGATCCTGGTCGATCGCTGGGACCGCAAGGTGACGATGGCGGTCAGTGACGCCGCCTCGGGCCTCGCGACACTGGCCGTGCTGCTGCTCTTCGCGACCGGACGCCTGCAGGTGTGGCACCTGTACGTGACCAGCATCTTCTCGGCCTCGTTCCAGGCATTTCAGTGGCCGGCTTACTCGGCGGCCATCAGCACAATGATCCCCAGGGTGTACTATGCCCGCGCTTCCGGCATGCTGTCCATCGCGCAGTCAGCCTCCGGCATCGCGGGTCCGGCCATCGCCGGAGCCTTGGTCGCGTCCGTTGGACTGCCGATTGTCCTCGTTGTCGACATCGTCTCGTGCATCGTCGCGGTCAGCGTGCTCGTTGTTGTGAAGATCCCCCGCCCGCTGCCGTCGACCGAGGGTGTGGAGAAGCGCGGGAAGTGGTGGACACAGGCCGTGTTCGGCTTCCGCTATATCTTCGTCCGGCCACCCCTGATGTCGCTTATGATGCTGTTCATCGTCTTCAATACGTTCGCGATGCTCTGTCACGGTGTCTGGAGCGCCTTGATCCTTGCGCGTTCCGGCGGCGCGGCAGCGGTCCTGGGGCTGACCGAGTCGGCATCGGCCGTGGGATTTGGCATGGGTGGCCTCCTGCTCATCATCTGGAGTGGGCCCAGGCGCAAGATAACCGGCATCCTGTGGGCGATGGTCGTGGCGTCCGTGGTCGGCAGTATCCTCGTGGGTCTTGGGAGGTCTCTGCCCGTGTGGGCGTTTGCCGGGTTTGTCGGCTCGATGGCGATGCCGGTCATGAACGGCCTCAGCCAGTCCATCTGGCAATGCAAGGTCCCGGCCGACGTCCAGGGACGGGTGTTCTCGGCCCGCATGCAGCTGTCACAGGTAGTCACGCCCGTGGCCATGATCGCCTCAGGATGGATGGCTGACCGCGTGTTCGAGCCTGCCATGCTGCCGGGCGGTGGCTTGGCCAAGCTGTTTGGACGTCTGGTAGGCACCGGTGCGGGTTCAGGCATGGCCGTGATGTTCATCATCTTCGGGGTGCTGGGGACGGTCGCCGCGATCGCGGGGTTCTTCATTCATCAGCTGCGAGACGTGGAGTCCCTGCTTCCGGACGTCGTCATACCGGGTACAGCATGCGAGATGGCACAATGACAACAGGAGGACGATCATGACAGAAAGACAGGGACGCGTATCTCCCCTCGCACGGGACGAGCTGGACAAGCTGTGGCAGGATGTCCTGGACAATATGGCGACAACGCGGAAGGTTTCCTCCGAGCAGTTCCCCTTCCTCCTGCCGGACGAGGCCATCACCCGGATGGATGCCGACGAGGCGTGGTCGGCCTACGTCCGGAAGCGCCTCTTCCTGGAGTACGCCACCTCCGCCGGCAGGCGGGCAGGGCGCCCGCTGGATGCCTTCGTGCGCGAGCTCGACCACATGGTCCGGGCGCTCATGCCCTACACACAGAGGTGGCAGGCTGAGGAAGACGCGGGCACTGTCCCGGTTCTTCCGACACTCGACGCCGGTGCTCCGGAGGATGAGCAGCTTGCACTGGTCCGGCTGAACGGAGCTGTCCTGTTCCCCGGCGAGGAGCTTCCCCTGCCAGGCAGGCGTCTCCTGCTGGTCCCGGGACGGGCACGCACTGCCGAGGACGTCCTGCGGGCGTCAGCCACGTCGTTTGACAGCTGGGGCGAAGTGGAGCGTGCAGATACAGAGTGTCGCGATGGATTGATGCCTCTCTTTGGGACCGAGACGGCCGGCATCGTCGTCGTTCCCGGAGCGGCGTCCCTGGGCATGGAGGTCGCGGTCGTCGCAGCGTCACCTCCAGGGGCGGTCGTCCTTGTCCTGGGGCATGGCCCGCAATGCGACCAGATCGCTCATGTTGTCACGCGCCGTGGCCGCGTCGTCGACGTTCTGCGGGCACAGGACGGCGGCATGGTGGATCTGCGGCTCCTGCGCGCACGCCTGGTCGAGACACGTCCCTCTACCATCGTGGTATCCCACGTAGACGCTGATAGCGGTGTCGCCGCTCCCATCGACGACTATACTGCAGTCATCCGTGAGGTGGCGCCGGGAACGCTCCTCATCGTCGACGGGACTTGGGCCACCGGGTGCATGCCGCAGCGCATGGACGAGTGGCACGCCGACATCGTGTTCACGGACAGCGCCTCGGCGCTGGGCGGGTGCTCGGGACTCGTGCTGGCAGCAGTGAGCAGCCGCCTGAGCGAGCGCAAGGTGCG
>JAPLGJ010000138.1 GCA_026390215.1 Caldisericota bacterium | reverse complement strand
GCGGGGCATCCTGCTGATGGTCGATGAGGTGCAGAGCGGCATGGGTCGTACCGGCAAGATGTTCGCCATCGAGCATTGGGATACCGAGCCCGACATCATGGCCATCGCAAAGGGCGTTGCTTCGGGCCTTCCTCTAGGCATCATGGTCGCCAAGAAGAGTGTCATGGACTGGAAGCAGGGCGCCCACGGCTCGACCTTTGGAGGGAATCCGCTGAGCTGTGCAGCGGCTCTCAAGACCATCGAGCTCATCCAGAATGGGATGATGAAGAATGCTGCCCTCCAGGGCAAGTACATCATGAAGCATCTGCGCCAGATGCAGAAGCGGCACCCGCTGATGGGCGACGTGCGCGGCATGGGCCTCATGATCGGCGTTGAGTTCGTGAAGGACGCCAAGAAGACCAAGGCCAAGGAAGAGAGTACTCAGCTGGTCCTCGAGGCATTCAAGCGTGGCCTGCTGCTCCTGCCCTGTGGCGAGAATTCGGTCCGCCTCTCTCCCGCGCTCAATGTTACCAAGGATCAATGCGATGTCATGCTGGACATCTGGGAAGAGTCTCTGGCGGCTGTCGAGAAACAGATGAACAACTAAGGGGTGGGCGATGAAGTCTTCTGCTGAGTTCAAGCAGCTCTATACAGCGAAGACACGGGCATCCCGAACACTGAGCGAACGCGCCCAGCAGACCCTGCCGGCTGGCGTCGTCGCCAACGTCAAGTACTTTGCCCCCTACCCACTGTTCATGCAGCGGGCGGGGGGTTCGCACTTGTGGGACGTCGATGGGAACGAATACATCGACTACTGTCTCGCGTTTGGGCCGCTCATCCTCGGCCATGGGCACCCGGCTGTCGTCCGAGCCGTGGCAGCATCATTTGCGACATGGGGTACGACGATTTTTGGGACGCCCAACGAACTCGAGATCATCTACGCCGAGAAACTGATGTCCATGCTGCCGGTCACCGGCAAGGTACGTCTCACCAACAGCGGTTCCGAAGCGACGTACCTGGCTCTCCAGCTGGGCCGTGCGGCGACGGGCAAGCCGGCTATCGCGCGTTTCGAAGGGCATTACCACGGGTGGCACTATGAGGGCGTGCTCAGCAATAACCCACGGGCAGCAGACTACGGAGATCCAGATCGGCCGGCGTCCGTGTCCGGGTCCCGCGGGACTCCTGCGTCCATCCTCGACGGCACGCTGGTGCTTCCGTTCAATGACCTCGACGCGTGCAGGACACTGCTCACCGCCAATCGTGACCGCGTCGGCACCGTCATCGTCGAGCCGTCGCCTCGCGCGTTCTACCAGACAGACCCGGGGTTCCTGGCGGGGCTCCGTGCCTTGACCAGGGAGCTCGGCATGGTCCTCGCTTTCGACGAGGTCATGTCCGGGTTTCGCTCGGGCCCCCAGGGTGTAGCCGGTATCCTTGGGGTCGAGCCCGACCTCATGGTCCTGGGCAAGATCATCGGGGGTGGCTTCCCCATCGGCGCAGTGGCAGGACGGGCCGACCTTCTGGACCTGACGTCACCCTTGTCGAGTGGCGGAAGCGTCTTCCACTCCGGAACCTTCAACGGAGCCGTCCAGGTTCTTTCTGCTGGGCTTGCTACGCTGGATATCCTCTCCGACGAGTCCCAGATGCGGCCATTCTATGCGGCGACCGAGGAGTTCAAGGCCGGCATCCGCCATCTGCTGACAGCCCGTCACATCCCTGGGCACGTGGCCGGCCTCGGCGCCAATTTCGGCGTCATCATGAGCGAGACGCCGATTCGCAACTACCGGGACCTGGCTCGCGAGGACGGAGCGCTGCGCGAGGCCTTCGACTTCGCGTGCCTGACCGAGGGCATCTATGTCCATCCGCACAAGCCGTTCTACACGTCATTGGCGCACTCGGCCCAGGACTACGAGACGACGCTGGAGAAGCTCGACCAGATCTTCGCGGCGATCGGGCGCTGAACAGGAGGAGACAAGCATGAAGTCAGTTGTCATCACGTCCGCAGTCAGAACACCGGTGGGCAGCATGGGTGGGGTTTTCAGGGATATGCCGGCCGTCGAGTTGGCAAGAATTGTCCTGGAGGAGGCCGTCAAGCGGTCAGGCCTCGAGAAGTCGATCGTGGACGAGATCATCCTCGGGCAGGCAAAACAGAGCACCGATGCGCCCAACATCGCCAGAGTGGCCGCTCTCGAAGGCGGTTTTCCCGAAGAAGTCCCTGCCTATACGGTCCACAGGCAGTGTTCGTCGGGTTTGCAGGCCATCCTGAACGCCGTGTGGCAGATCCAGGCGGGGTATGGCAACGTGATCGTGGCTGGTGGCGTCGAGAGCATGAGCACGGCTCCCTACTACCTTCGCAACGCCCGCTACGGTTACAAATCCGGAAACGGCGAGCTGCTCGACCCGAATACCGAGAGCCAGCCAAGGTCCCAGCCTGAAGACATCTATGGCACCTTCACCATGGGGATGACCGCCGAGAACTTGGCGGCCACGTACGGGATCACCAGGGAAGAACAGGACGCATTTGCGCATGCCAGCCATGTCAGGGCCGTTGCGGCAATCGACGCGGGGCGGTTCAAGCAGGAGATCGTGCCCGTCGGCGTGCGCGTCGAGAAGGGCGAGCCGGTGGTTGTCGACACCGACGAGGGTCCCAGACGAGAGACGAGCCTCGAGAAGCTGGCAAAGCTCAAGCCTGTGTTCAAGGCGGGAGGAACCGTGACAGCCGGCAACAGCTCCAGCAGGAACGACGGCGCCGCTGCCGTCGTCGTGATGTCGGAAGAGAAGGCTCTTGAGCTGGGCATCAGGCCCATGGCGAGATTTGTGGCGGCAGGCATCGCCGGCGTCAACCCCACCATCATGGGGATCGGACCGGTACCCGCTACCAAGAAGGCTCTCGAGAGGGCTGGACTGTCGCTGGGCGACATCGGCCTCATTGAGCTCAACGAAGCATTCGCGGCGCAGAGCCTTGCCGTTGTGCGGGAGCTGGGCCTCAACCGGGAGATCCTCAACGTCAACGGCGGAGCCATTGCGCTGGGGCACCCGCTCGGCTGTTCCGGGACCCGGATAGCAGTGACGCTTGTCTACGAGATGCTGCGGAGAAACACCAGGTACGGGCTTGCGACTATCTGCGTTGCAGGTGGCCTCGGCGTGTCGGCGATCTTCGAGAATCTGTGCGTGTGAGAACGGGAGGTTCACTCTATGGCTTGTGACAAGTACAGAAGCATCGAGGACGCAATTGCCATGGTCAAGCGGGGGGCGCGGGTCATGGTCGGGAGCTTCGGCCTGGCCGGATACCCCGAGGAGCTCATCGAGGCTCTTGCAGCAAGTGGAACCACAGAGCTGACGATCATCAGCAACGACCTGGGCACGCCCGGCGTGGGGCTTGGCAGGCTGCTCACCAACAACCAGATCCGGTCATTGATCGGCACTTACTACAACTGGAATCCGGAGGTGGCAGCCGCCTACAACGAAGGCCGGATCAGCGTGAAGCTGGTCCCCCAGGGGACATTCGCAGAAGCGATCAGAGCCGCCGGCGTTGGCATCCCGGCGTTCTTCACGCCGACCGGAGCCGGGACAGACCTCGCGGCAGGCAAGGAAACCAGAACATTCGCCGAGAGGGCGTGTGTCCTGGAAGAATCCATCCATGCCGACGTGGCGCTCATCAAGGCGTACAAGGCCGACGAGCTGGGAAATCTGGTCTACTACAAGACC
>JAPLGJ010000046.1 GCA_026390215.1 Caldisericota bacterium | reverse complement strand
ACCGGCATCGAACCCGAACACTGCCACATCGATTTCGCCTACGTCTGCGAGCCTCTCCCCGGCGAAGGGGCGCATCTCACCGAGGATACCCGGGAGACGGAAGGCATAGGATGGTTCACGCTTGAGGAAATGAGCTCACTGAGCCTATTCCCCGACTTCCGTCGTCAGGTCACAAAACTGCTCGATCGAAAACCCGCCTGCTAGAACCAGCGCACAACCTCGGACAGCGGGCGCCTGAGGGGGGCAGCGGGGCGCTCATCCGGATACCCGAGCGCCACCGCGGCGACCAGCTGTCCCGATTCTCCCAGCCATGCTGACAGTTGCTGATATGCCGACCACACGTCACACATCCAGAGCGTGCCCAGACCGACGTCTTGCGCGGCCAGCAGCATGTTCTGGATCGCTGCCCCGATGGACTGCGTGTCGACCATTTCCAGAAAGGTCTGCCCCACCGAGTGCAACGCCCACGGGTGCAGACCTTCCGGGTTGAAGATGAAGATCGTCACCGGAGCGTGTTGCATGATACGAGCCGTCATGATAGCCGAGCCGGTCTCCATCCCGCGGGCCTTGGTGTCTGCGATGCCCTCGCGCATGACGCGTATCATCTGCCTGCGCTTCTCGTCTCCCGCCACCACCACGAACCGCCATGGCTGACGGTTCTTGCCCGACGGCGCGAGAACTGCTGCTGCGAGGACTGCTCCCACCATCTCCTCGGCGACAGGACGGTCAGTGAACTTGCGGACACTCCTCCGCCCAGCGATCGCTTCCAGGGTTTCCATGACGGATGTCTCCCTCCCGATCCTGACGTATCAACGGGCCGCAGCCAGCGCGCCCATCGGGTCCCATGGCGGCAGAACCGTCGGCTCTTCACACAGGACAGAGGACAGTTCTTCCGGAAGATAGTCCCTGCTGACGGCGACTTCGTAGACATACTCGTCGAACCATGCGTCCGCCATGACCATGAATCCCTTGTCTCCAAGCTTGTCTCCCCATGAGTTCTCGACACGCCACTTGCGCGCATGCCCATCGCCGTCGAGGTCGACGCCGGTCAGCACCATGGCGTGCGTCATGAGACTCTGTCCATACAGGATGCGCTCAGCCTTGTCGCTCATGAACCCCTCGCCATACACGAGGTCGTACTCATAGATTGACGGGTCCAGGATGCCGAGGTCCCGCTCTTCGAATTTGCCCACGTCGCAGCCGAACCACACCGGCCGACCGGCGACCAGCATGTCGATCGCGGCCTGCTTGAAGACCTTGATGGGCGTGTTCAGGTATCGGATGCCTTTCGCCTCGACGACATTGCCCAGGTAGCTGATCGTGTACAGATGATTCATGGGTTTGTCGGGCGTCGGGCAGTTGATCAGGCAGACCTTGTTCTCGAGGTCCACGCCGACATGCCGCCCAAAAAACTCCTGTGGGGTGACAGAACCGTCGCGGTGAAAGGCGCCCGTCTTGTCCCGCCACTGCCAGAAGAACTCGGCGGGCGGTGTCCCAAGATGGATGGCGAGCATGCGGAAGATCACGCCCATCATCATCTCCTTGCGCGAGCGCAGGACATCTTCGTCATCTCCAGCACCTGCCATCCGCCTCAGTTCGGCGGCATACTCCCGCAGCTTGGCCGTGATGACGGCGTTCATGACCGCCGAGTTGCTGCTGCTCTCCGTCTCGGGCATGACGACCTTCGGGACGACGCCATACTTGGCCACAAGGGCGCAAAACATGTCCCACTGCCCCCCGTCCTGCAGAGGACGGCTCAAGAGGTGCATCAGCAGTCTCCCGTCGGTAGGCTCGGACAGCGTGGACAGAATACTCTCAAGAAAGTAGCTGGCTTTCTCCAGCTTGTCCCAGAACATGAGGTAGCTTTGCGACAGCTCAAACTTGTCGACGTCAAGGCGCTGCATTGCCTCGGTACGGAACGTGTTGAGCCCGGAGAACAGCCAGCAGCGCCCACTCTTCTCCTGAGCGGTCGCCTCGTTGCTCGGCAGCATCACGGAGAACGTGTGGTCCACGCAGGTCGCCGCTTCGTGGTTGAGGGCAGCCGTCTGCACGGACACCCGCGTCACAGCGTTCTGCGCCAGCCTGTTGACCGGGTCGCTCTCGAACGACATCCTGAACCGCTC
>JAPLGJ010000045.1 GCA_026390215.1 Caldisericota bacterium | reverse complement strand
AGCTCCCCGTGCAAGAGAAGGGCTGTGGGAAACAAGAACCAGGTTAACCATGGCTTCACCTCTGGTCACGTCGATTGAATGCAACACGTGTTCTGTTCCGACTATAACGAACATGACGAGAATGTCCAATCTCAAGCCAGGTAACAGCCATGGTACCGGACAAGTTGCTGGACATGGTGGACCAGTCGATGCGTTTCTTGACTTTCTGCCGCAATACCTTGATAGTATAGATTTATGATGCAGATGGAAAGACCCTGAGGTGAGATCATCAGACGCATAGCGGTACTCGAGGACGATGATGACATCCGGGAGCTGATTGGCCTATACCTGAAGAGGGACTCCATGGAGCCGGTCCCGTTCGCTTCCCCGGTCACGTTCCTTGCGTGGGTCGACACACAGCGGCAGCCACCGGACCTCCTGATCCTGGACCTCATGATGCCGGAGCTTTCCGGTGTCGACGTCATCAAGGCAGTGCGCAGCCGTCCTTCGTGCAGCGCCATGCCCATTGTCGTGTGCAGTGCCAGGGCTGCTGAGAGCGACGTCATTCTCACATTGGGTCTGGGCGCAGACACCTATGTCCGCAAACCGTTCAACCCTCACGAGCTTGTCGCTCAGGTGAGCGCCCTGGTGCGTCGCACACAGTTGGCCTCGGCCGCGTCCCAACAGAGAGCCATGACCGTGGGACCGATTGCCGTGGACGCTGCACGCAAGACGGCGAGTGTCGGCGGCAAGCCGATCGATCTCACCCCCGCAGAGTACCACATCCTGGCAACACTGGTCGAGCGCAAGGGTTCCGTCGTCTCCCGTGAGGACCTGCTGCGGGCCACCGGTGAGACCGACGCCATGGAACGCGTCGTCGACGTGCATATCACCAGCATCCGCCACAAACTCAGCTACGCGGCTCATCTGCTTCGCACATCACGCAGTTTCGGGTACTACCTCGAGGACGAAGCATGATCCACAGTCGACCGCACGCCCTCCGCGTGCTCAGTGTCGTCCTCATCGTCAGCAGCCTCGTGCTTGCGACCGCACTGGCTGTTATGGTCGCGTCGGTGTATCATCAGACAACCGTGAGTGAGATCAGCCGCCTCGAGACTTCCGCACTGCTGTTGTCCAGAACGTACGTCGCGGCGGTCCATGCCGGCAGCCCTGCTGCCTCTCTGGTCCACGGAGATCTTCCTGCCGGACTTCGCCTGACCATCCTGGATGCCGAGGGTTCGAGTGTCGCCGATTCGAAGTTCGATCCAGGTGTAGTAGCCAACCGCCTCGCTGACTC
The DNA here is from genome assembly GCA_026390215.1 of Caldisericota bacterium. Lineage (GTDB taxonomy): Bacteria > Caldisericota > Caldisericia > Cryosericales > Cryosericaceae > Cryosericum. Next base: position 6,898 of record JAPLGJ010000045.1, on the reverse strand, counting down.
CGAAGTGAAACGGGCCGCTGCAGGCGGCGTGGGTATTGCCGTGTCCTATCGCGTCGAATCGGGACAGCGCGAACGCACCGTCTGTGTTGCGATCCGGGACTCAGGATTGCTCATCGGTTTTGCGGCTGCAAGTTCACCGGTTGGCCTGACGTGGCAGTCCGCGTCCGGGACGCTCTCCTGGGCTCTTCCTCTCCTGCTTGTCGTCAGCGCACTGTGGCTTGTCCTGGCAGTCGTGTTTGCTCGCATGGCCACGAGGCCGCTGGCAGACCTCGCTGACGCTCTGGAACGTCGTTCACTACAAAGCCTGGCAGGCCTTGCCATGCACGCCGACGCCACCGAACTCGGACGAGCGCAGAGAGCAAGCTACGCAGTGCTGCAGGAAAGCGAGACGATCACTCTGCGGGAGCATTCGCAGTCCTCAGTCCTCTCTGACGTTCTGGACGCTGTTCCGCAGGCAATCGCCATTCTCGACAGCACCGGCGCCGTTCTCTCGGCCAACACACCGTTCCGACGCCTTTCCGGTGGCAATGCCCTTCCGGTAACAGGGCGCCACATCGCAGAACTCGTTACGCTCCCTGAGTGTCTTGCAGCCATCGAACGCTGCTTCAGCAAGCATCAGCGGCAGACGGTCACCGCCGAGGACCGGGGTCGGGACTACTCCTGCAGTGTCCGCGAACTGGATGAGATGACATTCGGCAAGCAGCGCGTGCTGGTCGTCCTTGAGGACATCACGGATGCCATGGCACTGCCGCGGATCAAGGCCGATCTTGTCGCCAACGCTTCCCACGAACTCAAGACCCCATTGACCGCCATCCAAGGGTATCTCGAACTGCTGAAGGAAGAGCCAGTTAACGTTCGCTATCTCGACATCGTTGAGCGAAACGTCGACCGTCTCATCGCCCTTTCGTCTGACGTCTCGCTTCTCTCTCGCTTCGAGAACAGGGCGCCGGAGATCGATCTTGTAGACTTCAGTGAGCTGCAGCGTGACCTGGTAGAGCTGTTCGACAAACAGGGGCGCGAGACTGGTGTCGCTCTAAGGTTTTCGGTCGACAGCGAGGGAGGGTTCCTGTACGCTGACCGTCTGATGCTGCTCCAGCTGTTCATCAACCTGATCGAGAACTCCTATCGCTTCACCCAGGCCGGTGCGATAACTGTTTCCACCACCGCAGACGCCTCTCATAGCATCCTGAGGGTGTCCGACACCGGCCAGGGAATCCCCGCCCGGGATCTACCGCGCATCTTCGAGCGCTTCTACTCCCGTGCCGCCGACCATGGACGCCCCGGCACGGGCCTCGGTCTCGCCATCGTCAAGCGCATCGTCCTTGCCCACAACGGGACGATCGACGTCGAGAGCACGGTCAACAAAGGAACAACGTTCGTCATTCGCATCCCCAGGAACCTAAGGCCCCGCAGACCTGACGCAGCACCTGGACAACTATCCGACACGAAGAGGGAGGACCCATGAGACACATAGAGCACATTGCCATTTCCGTACTGATTCTCGGTCTGCTGATCGGGACAAGCGGCTGCAGGACAGCTCCAGGAGCTCCAGTTAAGGACTTGGCCATCGCCGGCTCCACATTTGCTGAGCCCCTGTATGTCAAACAGCTCGACGCCTGGTACGAGAAAACCCAGGTGAAGGGCGTCTACGGGGCTCTCAGCTCCTCCGCAGCCCTGCGCGCACTGCAGGACCGGACCATCGATATCGGCGCAACGGACCTGCTGCTCAGTACCGAAGAACAGGCGCGCCTTCCTGCTTCGGTGCTTGCGATCCCCACGTGTCTCGGCGCCGTGGCGGTCTGTGTCAACTTGCCAGGCAACCCGGCTCTGCGCATGGACGCGGCGCTCGTGTCAGCCGTCTTTCGCGGTGACGTCAAGACATGGAACGACGCGCGCATCACAGCGCTCAACCCGATGCTGAAGCTCCCTGACTCGCCTGTCGTCGTCATCCACCGCGCAGACGGCTCAGGTACGTCCGGTATCTTCACGACCTACCTTGCCGCTGCCGACCAGACCTGGAGAGAAAAAGTCGGGGCTGGGCAACTCGTCGCGTGGCCCGCCGGTGTCGGCGTCAAGGGCAACGCCGCCATGGCGGCCATGGTGCGGCAGACGTCCGGATCGATCGGCTACCTGGAGTACACATTCGCCGTTCAGTCCACCTTGACCTGCGTCGCACTGCGGAACCGTTCAGGGGCGTTCATCACGCCAAGCATCGACTCGATGAAGGCGGCTGTCCCTGCAGACCTGACAGCCGACCTGCAGGGGACGCTGCTGAACCGTCCCGGGGCAACCTCGTACCCTATCGTCAGCCTGACATGGCTCGTGTGCTACCGAGACCAGGCGTATGACGGCCGCTCACGGGAGCGGGCTGTAGCCGTGCATGATGTCATCTCCTGGCTCCTTGGCGACGGACAGGCGCTTGCCGAGCCATTGCAGTATGGCAGTCTGCCGGACGCCGTCCGCACGGCTGCCAGAGACATCCTTGCCCAGCTCACATGGCAGGGAAAGTCGGTGAAATAGCCACAGAGGGCTGTGTCAGCGCCTGGGATGCTGCCCCGTGGTCTTGATGCAATCTTAGCAATTCCCATATCGCGTCTTAACCCGGCAGCGTACTCTGTACGTACAGATCGTCTTCCTGACGACGAGTCCTGATTGACTATGGAGGTCTGGATGAAGAATAGACGGCACGTTTCGATCTTGCTGACAATGCTGGCGGTCGTGACCCTTGTTGCTTCCGGCTGCAGTTCACAGGGAGGTTCCACGACCGTCAAGGAATTGGCGGGGGCCGGCGCGACCTTTCCCTACCCCTTGTACTCCAAGATGTTCGATACCTATGACGGCGCCACCGGCGTCCGCGTCAACTACAACAGCATCGGTTCCGGCGGCGGCATCAAGGCCCTCACCGACAAGACCGTCGACTTCGGGGCTTCCGACGCGTTTCTCACTGACCAGGAGGAGGCAGCCATGGGGGCGCCCGTCCTGCACATTCCTACATGCGTCGGCGCTGTCGTGCTGTCGTACAACCTGGACGGCAACCCTGCCCTGAAACTCGATGCTGGAGTCACGGCCAACATCTTCCTGGGCAAGGTGATCAGGTGGAACGACCCGTCGATTGCGGCACTCAACGCGGGTCTCTCGCTCCCTGACCTCGCTATCACGGTCGTCCATCGTTCGGACGGCTCGGGCACCACGTCCATCTTCACCAGCTATCTCGCGGCAGTCAGTCCATCGTGGAAATCGACGGTCGGCGCCGGCAAGTCCGTGAGCTGGCCCGCTGGCGTCGGAGGAAAGGGGAACGACGGCGTTGCTGGCATGATCTCACAGACGAAGGGCGGTATCGGCTACGTCGAACTCGTCTATGCAGAGCAGTCCAAGATGCCGTTCGCCTCGCTGAAGAACGCATCCGGTACATTCGTCGTGCCAAGCCTTGCGTCCTCTGCTGCAGCAGCGGCAGTCAGCCTTCCCGACGACCTTCGCGTCGTTATCGTCGACAGCCCCGCGGCGGATGCCTACGCCGTCAGTGCGTTTACATGGATCCTGGTCTATAAGGAGCAGAACTATGCTGGCCGAACGCTGGGACAGGCCCAAGCGCTCAAGAAGCTGCTAATCTGGGTGCTGACCGACGGCCAGGCTATCAACGAGGGTCTGTCCTATGCCAAATTGCCTGCGACTGCTGTCACCAAGGCGCTGGCACTTGTGAACTCCATGACCTATGGCGGTACAGCCATCCCGTAGCGACCGGCGCGAGCTGGTTCGCGAGCGCGCCTTCACGGCTGCCGGACTGACGGCGGCCGTCGCGCTCGTCACGACCATCGTTCTCTTCCTTGTTCAGCTGTTCATCACCTCGCGCGCGTCCCGGGCTGCCTTTGGCATTCCCTTCCTGTGGCGCAGTGAGTGGAACCCCGTTACCGAGCAGTTCGGCGCTCTGCCCATGATCATCGGAACACTCATCACCGGGTTTGGCGCCCTGCTCATCTCGACCCCGTTTGCGCTGGGCATCGCCATCTTCCTGGCCGACTACGCCGGCAAGAAGGCTGCGGAACCAGTCAAATATCTCATCGGACTCCTCGGAGGACTGCCGTCGGTCATTTTCGGGCTGTGGGGCCTGTTCGTCCTCGTCCCGATCGTCAGCAGGTTCGAAGTCTGGTTTGGCAAGCTCGTGGGCAGTGAAGCCCTTGTCGCCAGCGGCACGACCGGCGTCGGCCTCCTGGCGGCCATCCTGCTGTTGGCTATCATGATCCTGCCGTTCAGTGCCTCGCTCATCCTGGAATCGCTGCTGGTCGTTCCCATGGAACTCAAGGAAGGGGCACTCGCGCTGGGAGCGACGAAGTGGGACACCATCCAGAACGTCGAACTTCCGTATGTCCGCAGAAGCATGGTCGGCGCACTCGTCCTGTCACTCGGCCGCGCATTGGGCGAGACGATGGCCGTCACCATGGTTATCGGCAACGGGATGCGGCTGCCACATTCCCTGTTCGACCCGGCCAACACGCTCGCGTCAGCGATTGCCAACCAGTTCCTTGAGGCTACGTCCCCGGTGTACATCGCGTCGCTCATCCAGCTGGCCCTCATCCTCTTCGTGATCGCTATCGTCATCAATATCGCGGCACGGGTCATTCTGAGGCGGGGGGTTCAACAGTGACGGCCCGGAAACTCAAGAACAGCCTGATGGGCTTCCTGGTCGCCGCGTCGGCCGGACTGCTCATCGCCGTACTCGCCGTCATCGTATGGCATATCTTCATTTCGGGCGTCCGCTACCTGAACTGGGATTTCTTCACCAAGGCACCCGCCCCGTTCGGTGAGAGTGGCGGCGGTGTGTTCAACGCCATTGTCGGAACCTTCCTCATCACGCTCGTGGCAGCCGCCATCGGCACGCCGTTCGGTATGTTCGCCGGCATCTATGTCGCAGAACACCGGGGTCAGCGGTTCGCCGACATCGTGCGCCTGTGTGCCGACGCCCTGCAAGGGATACCTTCCATCGTGATCGGCATCTTCGGCTACACGTTCCTGGTTGCGCGGTTCCGCAGCTACTCCGCCCTGTCAGCCAGCGTCGCGCTCGCCTTCATGTTCGTGCCGACGACGGCCCGCGTCACTGAGGAAGTGCTCAACCTGGTCCCCTCGGGACTCAAGGAAGCGGCCTACGCTCTTGGGGCCAGAAGGTCAAGCGTGGTCTGGAATGTCAGCATCAAGACCGCTGCGGCCGGCATCACGTCGGGATTGCTTACGTCCATGGCCCGTATCGCAGGTGAGACGGCGCCTCTCCTGTTTACAGCCTTTGGCAGCCGATACATCGAATGGAACATGTTGCGTCCCATGTCAGCGCTTCCGCTCCAGATCTACATCTACGCCAGCAGTCCGTATCCCGCCCTCCAGCAGCAGGCCTGGAGCGCAGCATTTGTCCTCGTCCTGCTCATCCTGCTGCTCCAGTTCGGCGCCAAACATCTCATCGCCCGCGTGTTGCGAGTGAAGGCATAAGGAAGGCACCCATGGAAGAACCCTCCATCGTTCTCGAAACCCAGAAGATCAACGCCTGGTTCGGCAAGGACCAGGTCCTGTTCGACGTCTCAGCCCACATCCCGAAGAACAGGGTCACCGCAATCATGGGCCCGTCCGGCTGTGGCAAGACGACCTTCGTGCGGACACTCAACGGACTGCACTTGATGACCCCGGGAGCCCGTTCCTCGGGGACTGTTCTGCTTGAGGGCACCGACACGTCGACCATGGACATCGTGGATGTCCGCAAGCACATCGGCATGGTCTTTCAGCGGCCCAACCCCTTCCCTACGATGACCGTCTACGAAAACGTTCTTGCCGGCTACCGCCTCACCGGGCAGCGCCTTGCGCGGGAGAAGGCGGACCAGATCGTCGAGACGACCCTCAACAAAGTCGGGTTGTGGACTGAAGTCCAGACCAAGCTGTTCAAGGCTGGCACGTCTCTTTCTGGAGGACAGCAGCAGCGCCTGTGCATCGCGCGTACGATCGCCATGGAACCGGCGGTCGTGCTGTTTGATGAGCCGACTAGTGCCCTCGACCCGAAGTCGACGGCGATTATCGAAGAACTGCTGTCTGACCTCAAGTCTGAATACAGTATCCTGTTCGTGACCCACGGCCTGCAGCAGGCAGCGCGCATCTCGGACTACGTCGCCTTCTTCATGCTGGGCGAACTGGTGGAGTTTGGCGAGACGAAGCGCGTCTTCGTCGGCCCACAGGACAAGCGAACCGAAGACTACCTGTCCGGCAAGTATGGATGACAGGAAAGGAGCAGACTATGCACGAAGAGAAGCTTCAGGAAATCAAAGACAAGTTGTTCGCCTTCAGCGCTCTGGCCAGTTCCATGGTCGAAAAAGGCACGAGGGCTATCGTGACCAAGGACGAAGCTCTTGCTAGGGAGGTCGTCGACGTCGACGAGCCCATGGCAAATGAGTTCGACCACGCCATCGAACGCGAGACCATCAACTTCATCGCGCTGTACCAGCCTGAGGCGCGGACCTTGCGCAGCGTCTACATGTACGCCAAGATCGGCACAGACCTCGAGCGCCTGGCAGACCACGGGGTCAATATCGCCGAGAGCGCGCAATACCTCATCGCACGGCCCGACATCAAGCCCTATATCGATCTGCCCCGCATGAGCGAAGAAGCACAGAAGATGCTGGCCGACGCGATGACTGCGTTCTCGACTCAGAATACCCGCCTGGCCATCGACGTCGTGGAACGCGATGACATCGTCGACCAGCTGGGCAACCAGATCTTCAGAGAGCTCCTTACCTACATGATGGCCGACCCCACCACGATCGACCGGTCGCTCCAGATCCTGTTCGTCAGCGGCAACCTCGAGCGCGTCGCCGACCTGGCAACCAATATCGCCGAGGACGTCGTCTTTGCCACCACTGGGCGCCTC
>JAPLGJ010000061.1 GCA_026390215.1 Caldisericota bacterium | reverse complement strand
CGCAGCCTTCAGTCTTGTCGGCGAATCGATGATTGAGCCTCGCGCCTACTACACGAACAATGTGACTGGCACACTGCATCTTCTCGACGCCATGCGTGCATCAGGTGTTGACCGCATCGTCTTCTCGAGCTCGGCTGCTGTTTACGGAGAGCCGGCCGGCGTTCCCATACACGAGGACAGCACCCTGGCGCCCACCAGTGTCTATGGGCGCACCAAGGCAGTCATCGAGGGAATCCTGCATGACTACGCCGCAGCATACGGGCTGCGTTCGGTCTCCCTGAGGTATTTCAATGCCGCCGGTGCCGACCCCGACGGCGGGATTGGCGAGGACCATGACCCGGAGACACATCTGATACCCCTTCTGCTGCAGGCTGCAGCCGGCCGGAGGCCGTCGGTGAGTGTTTTTGGGAGTGACTACCCGACGGCAGACGGTACCTGCATCCGGGACTACGTCCACGTGGATGATCTTGCAGATGCCCATGTTCTCGCCCTGGAGTCCCTCGAGCAGCAGACAGAGGCCACCTACTCGTCGGGCACGACATACCGATTCTTGAGGCGGGCCGGCGCGCAGGCGACCCTGCAGTGCTCGTTGCCAGCAATCTGCTGGCACGCAGAGAACTGGGGTGGGCGCCACGGTTGGCGGATCTCGAGGATATTGTCCGGACTGCCTGGGACTGGGAGCAGCATCGACCGATCGGCTAGTTATGCGTGACGGATGATGTCTGGTTCCTTCCCATTTGTTCTTTGACCGGTCCAGGTAATGCCGTAGAATACATAGGCGGCGCAATACCAGACCGACCCGAAAACTGATTCTCGGAGGCACGAATGCGTGGCCAGTACCTCTCGTTAGCCATGAATCTCGTCATTGGGCTGTCCTTCTTCCTGTATGGCATGAAACTCCTTGGGGATGGCCTTCAGAAAGCGGCCGGGGACTCTCTCAGACGTATCCTGCAGGCTCTTACGAACAAGCCAATCCGTGGAGTGCTGGTTGGTATGCTGGTCACTGGCATCATCCAGAGCAGCGGAGCCACGACCGTCATGGTCGTCGGGTTTGCCAACGCAGGGCTGATGACGCTGAGGCAAGCCATGGGTGTCATCTTCGGTGCGAACATCGGGACGACCATCACAGCCCAGATCATCGTCCTCAAGCTCGACAAGCTGGTATGGCTCTTCATGGTCGTCGGCGTCATGATGGAGTTCTTCGTCAAGCGCAAGACCAGCAAGGCTGTCGGCGAGGCCATCCTCGGCTTCGGCATCCTGTTCTTCGGTCTCTACTTCATGGCGGACACGCTCGCGCCGCTCAAGGACAGCCAAGGCTTCATCGACTTCCTGGTACGGTTTGGCAAGGTACCCATCCTGGGCGTCGGCGCCGGGGCCGTGTTTACGGCGCTCATCCAGAGTTCGTCGGTGAGCACGAGTCTCGTCGTTGCCCTGGCAATGAAGGGGATAATCACACTGCCGTCTGCTCTCGCCCTGATTTTGGGGGCCAACATTGGAACGACGCTGACCGCAGGGCTTGCGAGCCTCGGCGCCAACGTTACCAGCAAACGAGCGGCACTCACGCACTTCCTCTTCAACTTCATGGGAACGGTCATCATGTTCCCATTCCTCAAGCCATTTGCCAACCTCGTGGAACTCACGGCGTCGACACTCCCCCACCAGGTGGCCAACGCGCACACGATGTTCAACGTCCTGATGACCATCGTCGCGCTGATCTTCATCAATCCGTTCGAGAAGTTGGTCATGCGTCTCCTGCCGTCCAAAGAGAAGGAGGTCGAAACCCGGATCGTCCAGTTCATCGACGATCGGGTGCTTGTAACGCCGTCCGTGGCGCTCTCGCAGGCGACCCAGGAACTCTACCGCATGGGCCATGTTGCCTATGAGATGGTAGACAACTGCAGAATCGCCCTCTTCGAGAACCGCATGAATCTCCTCGAGAACGTGCTGGGCAACGAGGAACTGGTGAACTCTATGCAGAAGGAGATCACGGGTTACCTCACCAAGATCACCGAACACGATCTCTCGGAAGCACAGGGCACGCGTGTCATGGCGCTGATGCATGCAGTCAACGACATCGAACGCGTAGGCGACCATGCGACCAACCTCGTCGAACTCATCCAGATCAAGGATGACAAACGTCTGAAGTTCACCAACGGTACCCAGGATGACCTCAAGGCGGAGTTTGCTCACGTCCTGAACACGCTTGACGAGGCCATGGACGCTCTTCGGGACTATGATGTCGAACGCGCTCACCGCGTGAAGGACATGGAAGACCGCTGCGACATCATGACGAAGGAGTGCATGTCCCGCAATATCTCCCGGCTGAACGCGCATGAGCTGGACCCGCAGGTCGGTGTCGTCGTCGTGGACCTGTTCACGAACCTCGAGCGCGTCTCAGACCACGCCGACAACATCGCGGACGTTGTCCTGGGCGTGTACTAGCCGGAGTTCGTTCAGGAATGGCCCGAGCCCCCGCCTGCAAGGCGGGGGCTTCCCAGTTCGAGAGGACTCGTCTCGACGGTTTCAAGGAATCGAAGCCCTGTGGCTCCGGTCTCCGATGCGTCGATAACATCACGTGATGGCTACGTCCGGTTCTGTTGCGGGAACAGCATTGCCTGCAGGTCTCGCGCGTTCTGCACCGCCTGACCCCGGTGGCAGTTGTTGGTCATGACGAACATCAGCGGCGCGCTTGCAGCCATGGTGTGGATGGACGGAAGCATCTGTTCCAGTTCCTCTTTCGAGTAGAGGTAGTCGTATCGTTCCTCGCGGCTCGCTCCGAACCAGTTCGCATTGCGTCCGTGCAGCCGGAGATAGGCAACGTCGCTGGTGACGGCCGGGACCAGAGGTAGGAGATTGCGCAGCTGTGGCTCGTCGACGGCGACGTAGCCTAGGTGTTCGCGGCTGAGGAATGCCAGTGCGTCGGCGTTGTGCCAGCTTCGGTCCCGGAACTCGATAGAAAGGGGCAGGCGGGGCAGCATATCGCGAGTCGTCAGGAGGAACCTCCGGTTTTCCGGAGTGTCCCGGAACCACGGTGGATACTGGAGGACGACAGTTCCCAGACGGCCTGCGTCAGCCATTGGCGTCACTGCTTCCCAGAACACCATGAAGGCGGGCGCCAGGAGGGCGGCGCTCTTGAGTCCCGAGGCAAGGTCCGGAAACGCAGGATGCCCCGGTGCGGCTGGGCTCATCGCGTTCCATGCGTCGTGTGTCATGCTCCGATGCGCTTTCACGGTGAAGAGGAAGCCGGGCGGTGTCTTCTGCAGGAGAGCCTCGATCAAGGAAATGGTGGGCATGTGGTAGAAGCTGCTGTCCAGTTCGACCGCGTTGAAGCCGAGGGTGCGGGCGTAGTGGACGAGGTACAACGAGGGGCGCAGGTTGGGCGGGTAGATGACGCCTTTCCAGTCAGGGAACGAGTATCCGCACGTGCCGATGCGTATCTCTGCAGTCATGGCCACGGTTCCTCCTCGGGTTGCTCTGCCACCATTGCCGGCGGTTCCTCTGCC
>JAPLGJ010000201.1 GCA_026390215.1 Caldisericota bacterium | reverse complement strand
TGACATGGACATCAGGGACCGTCTCAACGAGGAAGCGCACTACATCGACGGAGTGCTGGCTGAGTGCCTTGCTCCGCTGCAGGAGTCTGTCATGCATGCGGCGATGTCATACGCGCTGCTCTCGCCGGGCAAGCGTGTGCGGCCTGCTCTGTGCCTTGCCGTCTATGAGGCCTGTACCCGCGACAGGGAGCGCATCAAGCCGGTCCTCGCCGCCATCGAAATGGTACACGCGTACTCCATCATTCAGGATGACCTGCCGTCGATGGACAACAGCGACCTGCGGCGCGGCAAGCCGACGACCCACAAGGTCCACGGCGACGACATGGCGCTCCTGGCTTCCGACGCATTGCTGACCCTCGCATTCGAGGAGCTTTCGTCCGCCCAGATGGTGGGCGCCTTCGGCGCCCAACGGTGCCTTGAGGCGATACGCACGATGGCCGCGCTGGTGGGCGCAGAGGGCCTCGTCGGCGGGCAGGCGATGGACGTTATCACCTCCAGCGACGAACGCGTCGAGCTGGGCACGATCGAGTACATCCACAAGAACAAGACTGCCGCACTCATTCAGGCTTCCGTCCTGCTTGGGGGCATCTTCGGCTGTGCCAGCGAGGCTGACATGGGCAGACTGCGCGCTTTTGGCGAGAGCTTTGGCATGGCGTATCAGATCGTGGACGATATCGCGGACGCCAGTGCGACCGAAGCGCAGACCGGCAAGACCGCGGGCCAGGACGTCAAGAACAGGAAGGCGACCTACGTGACCGCGCTGGGGCTCGCTGAGGCAAGGGAGAGGGCATTGCAGTACCTTGCGCAGGGTCGTGAGTCCGCAGTGGCGCTGGACAGCGGGGGAGACTTCCTGACGGGCCTCGTCGACCTTCTTGCGGAAAAGGCTCGGCATTGATCCTCGAGCACGTCGCCTCGCCAGCTGACATCCGTGGGCTTGACGCCGCCGAGCTCCGAGCACTGGCGGCCGAATGCAGGCAGGTCATTCTGGACACGTGTTCGACCAACGGGGGGCACCTTGCGTCGAACCTGGGAGCCGTCGAGCTGACGATCGCGCTCCACATGACACTGGATACGCCGACCGACCAGCTGGTCTGGGACGTGGGACACCAGTGCTACACGCACAAGCTTCTCACCGGCCGCTACGCGTCGTTCGGCACGCTCCGCCAATGCGGGGGGATCAGCGGGTTTGTGAACACCAGTGAGTCCCCATATGACACCTTCCTGGCCGGACATGCCTCGACGTCGCTTTCCATAGCGGCAGGCCTCGTTGCGGCGCGGCACCTGGATGGGGGAAACCAGCGCGTGGTTGCCGTCATCGGTGACGGGGCCTTGTCCGGCGGGATGGCCCTGGAAGCGCTCAACAACCTCGGACGGGCGCACGGCCAGTGTCTCGTGATCCTCAACCACAACGACATGTCCATTTCCCGTTCCGTAGGAGGCATGGCGCAGGCACTGAACCGTCTGAGGACGCGTACATGGTACCTGCGTGCTCGCGAGTCTCCTCTGGTAGGACGAGGGCTTCGCTGGCTGAGGACCCTGCTCAAACGGCTGTACCTGCCCACCATCTTCTTCGAGGAGCTGGGTTTCCGGTATTTCGGGGTCGTGGATGGCCATGACATTCGCAAACTCATGGAAGCGATCGATATGGTCAAGGATATCCAGCAGCCTGTCGTCCTGCAGGTCGTGACCGTCAAGGGCAAGGGATACGAGCTGGCTGAACGTCAGCCGTCTCAATTCCATGGCGTCGTGCCATTCCTTATCGACAATGGGCTGAGCAAGCAGGAGAAGCCCATGCCGACCTACTCCGAAGTATTTGGCGAGACGCTGATACGGCTCGCGGAGACGGACCCCCGCATCGTCGCCATCACGGCTGCGATGATGGACGGCACCGGTCTTGCCGAGTTTGCCAGGCGGTTTCCCGACCGCTGCTACGATGTGGGCATCGCCGAGCAGCATGCTGTCGGCATGGCGGCGTCGCTGGCCAGCCGAGGGTACAAGCCGTACGTCGCCATCTACTCGACGTTCCTTCAGCGGGCGTACGACCAGATCGTCCACGATGTCGGCATCGGCGGTCTGCCCGTGCGATTCGCGATCGACCGGGCTGGACTGGTCAGCGACGACGGGCCGACCCATCAGGGCGTCTTCGACGTCGGCTTTCTGAAGAGCGTTCCCGGCATGACGGTGTGTTCCCCGGGCGACCGGGTGGACCTGGTACGCATGCTCGAACTTTCCACCACGGCCGCAGGGCCGTTTGCCATCCGGTATCCCAAGGACGTCGCCTATGACCTGGGTGAGCAGCTTGGCGAGCGCTCCCCCATGACTCCCGGGACGGGCGTCATCGTCGCGGACGGGAGCGATGTTGCCATTGTTTCGCTGGGGCCGGTGCTCCGGTCGGCGCTGGAAGCCCGGAAGATCCTTGCAGGGGATGGCGTCCGGGCGTGTGTTGTGGACCTCCGTTTTGCCCAGCCGCTGGACACCGGCCTCCTCACGCGACTCGCCGGTACCTGCCGGGCAGTGTTGCTCGCCGAAGAGACGACGCGTTCCACGGGCGTCTACGACGCAGTCGTCGAAGCGCGGGCACGTTCCGGCATGAGCATTGCGCGCATCGGGCGATGTGGTGTTCCCGACGCGTTCCCTGCCCAGGACAAGCGGGCGCACCTGTTGAGCAGCTATCAACTGGATGCCGAGGGGCTGGCGCGTGCGGCTCATGCCCTGCTGGCCGGGGTAGACGGGCGGTAGCGGCTTGAAGCCTCGTACATCCGTCGTACACTGTATAGCGTGATGAAGAGCATCGTCTATTGCCGCGGGGACTCGAAGGACGCGCGTGAACTTGAGCGCGAGATTCGGCCGTATCTGACTGGCAAGGGGGTCGAGGTCGTCAGCGTGACCTCGAAGGATGACCTGTCCACCATCCCGCGGGGAGACGCGGACGGATCCTTCATTCTGAGCCTGGGTGGCGACGGGACCTTCCTGCGCGCCGCGCGGCTCAGCACTCAGCTGGGGTTGCCCATCCTCGGCATCAACCTGGGTTCTCTCGGCTTCCTCACGGACGTCGAGGAGAACGAGGTCTATGCCTCGCTTGACGCTGTCCTCGCGCACACCTACACGGTGGAGCGCCGTCTGGTCCTCGAGGCCCGTGTCGTGCGCGAGGGTCAGGAAATCCTGACGACGACGGCCATCAACGACGTTCTGGTGGTCCGGGAGCTGACGGGCAAGATCCTCTCGTTCGAGGTCTTTGTCGGCGGCGTGCGCGCAGGACAGATCACGGCAGACGGTATCATGGCCTGCACGCCCACGGGTTCGACAGGGTACTCCCTGTCCGCCGGCGGCCCTATCGTGGACCCCACCGTCGAAGCACTTGTGCTCACAGCCCTTTCGCCGCACGACTTCACCTCGAGACCTCTGGTCGTATCGGCCAGCAGTGAGATCACCATCAAGGTGAAGCCGTCGCGAGACAAGGCGGCCTTCATGCGTGACGGAGAGCGTGTCGGCGACATCCACAGCTTTGACACGGTGTACGTGAAGAGATGCCCCCAGGATGTGGCGATTATCCGGCTGCGCGAGAAGAACTTCTACAAGGTCCTCGGCGCCAAGTTCCACTGGGGCTGCTGACGATGCTGCTGGAACTGGACATCCACAATCTGGCTATCGCGCACGACGTTCACGTGTCCTTCGGCGACGGATTGAATGCCATCACCGGCGAGACGGGCGCGGGCAAGTCTGTCCTCGTGCGGGCGATCAGCGCCGTCCTGGGGGGCAAGCTGACCAGCGACTTCATCAGCGCAGGGGCGGACAGCCTGCGACTGGATGCGGAGTTCGCGCTTCCGCGCGCCTGTTCTCTGCGGGACATGCTGGGGGACCTCGTGACAGACGACGATACTACCGTCGTGGCAACCCGCGAAGTGGACCGGACCGGCAGGCACAAGTATCGCATCAACGGCCGCATCGTGCCCATCAGTACGCTTCGACTGCTCGGCGAGAACCTTGTGGACGTCCATGGACAGCACGAGCCACAGTCGCTGCTGGTACGAGAGAACCACATCCAGCTTCTGGACTCCTTTCTGGGGCGCGATACCGAGTCTGCGCGGGAGCTCTTTGGTACGAGACTCGCCGAACTGCGTGCCGCGCGCCGTGAACTGGAGCTGATGGAAACACGCAGGGCAGAATGGGACAGTGAGACCAGCTATCTGGAGTTCGCGTCGGAAGAGCTCGAGCGTGCGCAGCTGAAGGCCGGGGAGGACAGCCTGCTCATCGCAGAACAGCGGCTGCTGGAGAACGTCCGTGAGCTGCAGGAGCAATTGGGCCAGGCCTCGGGCGCTCTTGTCGGAGACGAATCCCGGGACACCGAAGGGATCGTGCGGCAGGTCGGCAGACTGCACCATACCGTCGATGCCCTTTGTTCGATCGACCCCCGGCTGAATGATATGGTATCCCTGCTGGACGGGGCGCAGGCGAGTCTCAAGGAAGCCGGGTCCGCACTGGACGACTATCTCAGCAGGCTTGAGCTGGATGATGCGCGACTGGCGCAGGTGACGGAGCGGCTGGACGCTATCGCCAGACTCGAGGAGAAGTATCACAAGGACCTCGGTGGTCTGCTCGCGTTTCAGATGGAGATCGACCGCAAGCTGCATGAACGCCACGGGCGGGCGGGCGACGAGGCCGGCCTGCGCGGCCACATCACGCAACTGGAAACCGAGCTGTCGACCCTCGGCGCGTCACTTACGGCACAGCGCAAGCAGGGTGGGCCGGTCCTCGCACGCAAGGTCGAAGAACAGCTGGGCGAGCTGGCCATGTCCAATGCCCGCTTCGTCTGTTCCATCGAGCAGAGCGTCGACGAGCAGGGTATCGCTGTCGGGGATGAGCGGTTCAAGGCGTCTGAGACGGGTCTGGACGTGGTGGAGTTCCTCATTGCTCCCAACCCTGGGGAGGGACTGCGTCCCCTCAGGGAGATCGCATCCGGCGGAGAGCTTTCGCGCGTCATGCTTGCGCTCAAGACGGTATTCGCCGAGACGGACCAGATTCCTACCATGGTATTCGACGAGGTGGATGCCGGCATTGGTGGCGAGACCGGGCTTGCAGTTGCCGGGAAACTCAGCAGCCTTGGAATGCATCGCCAGGTCATCGTCATCACCCATCTGCCCACCATCGCTGCCAAGGCTGGAACACACCTCGTCATCTCCAAGGAGCAGAGCGAGGATGCCACCACGGTGGCAGTGCGCCGCGTCATGGGCGAGGAGCGTGTCCGTGAGCTGGCGCGGATGGTGTCGGGCGACCAAGTGTCCGAAGTGGCTCTGGCGAACGCCCGCGAGTTTCTGTTTCCCTAGTCATTCATCCAGGAGGTGCCCCATATGATTCTCGTGATCAATCCTGGCTCTACGTCGACAAAAGCCGCCTTGTACGAGGGATCCAAGCTCGTCGCGCAGGAATCGCTTGACCATTCAGCCACCGAACTGGCGTCCTTTGGCCGGATTTCGGACCAGCTGGAGATGCGCGTACAGACTGTGGCGGAGTTTCTGGCGCGTCACGGTGTCCTCGCAGAACGACTGGAAGCCGTCATGGCACGAGGCGGTGTCCTGCATCCCGTGTCCGCGGGCATCTATGGCGTCAATGCCCGCATGCTGCGCGACTGCTTCGAAGCCCGCATTGCGCAGCACGCGTCCAATCTGGGGGCGTTGATCGCTCATCATCTGGTGGAAGGTACCGATATCCCCTGCTATATCGCGGATCCCGTGTCAGTCGACGAGTTTGAAGACGTCGCCCGCATCTCCGGTCTCAAGGAACTTCCGCGGCGGTCCCTGGGCCATGCGCTCAACATCCGGAAGGTTGCCTACAACACCGCGAAGGCTCATGGCAAGGCATTGAACGAGATGAACATGATCGTGGCACACCTCGGCGGAGGCATCTCCGTCGCACCACTTCGTCACGGACGCATGGTGGACGTCAACAACGCCAACGAGCAGGGCCCCTATTCCCCCGAACGCGCCGGGTTGGTCCCCGCGGTCTCGCTGGTGCGCCTGTGCTTCGAGGAAGGGGCGACCGAGGCTGAGGTCGTCAAGCGGTTGACGCGCACGGGTGGGCTCGTGTCGTACCTCGGTACGAACGACGCACGGGAAGCCCAGCGCCGCATCGACGGGGGAGACGCCGAGGCAGCGCTCGTCCTTGAAGGTATGGCCTATCAGATCGCCAAGGAGATCGGCGCCATGGCCACCGTGCTGGACGGCGACGTCGACGTCATCGTGCTGACCGGCGGGCTGGCACACAACGAGGCCGTCGTACGATGGGTGACCGAGAGGGTCGGCTTTATCGCTCCGGTCGAAGTCGTACCGGGTGAGAACGAGCTGGAGGCTCTCAACGACGCGTATCTGCGACTCAGACAAGGTATCGAGACGGAACAAGTATACGACTAGGGAGGACCCATGGAAATCAGGACGTTCGCTGAGCTGCTTGAAGTGGCGAAGAAGCGCGGCCGCAGGAAGCTGGCGGTCGTGTTTCCCGAGGAGGTTTCACTGCACGCTGCCATCCTGGCTCAGCAGACTGGCATCGCAGCGCCGGTCCTGGTCGGTCCGCCCGACCGCATAGCAGCGCTGCTGGAGCAAGCCGGGGTGTCCGCCGGTGACTATGAAGTCGTCGCTGCCGGCGACGCGGTGCAGGCGTGCAGGATTGCCGTGCAGCTGGCGCACGACGACCAGGTGGACGTCCTTCTCAAGGGCGGCGTGCAGACAGCGCAGCTGCTTCATGCCGTACTGGACAAGGACACGGGTATCCGTGCGAGCAAGGTGATGTCCGAGTGCACGATCTATGAGGATACGCGCATGCGCCACTCA
>JAPLGJ010000048.1 GCA_026390215.1 Caldisericota bacterium | reverse complement strand
CCCATCGGTGTCCTGTACGTACACGAGCGACCAAGCTATGGCGACCTGCATCCTGCGCTGGATGGCAAGTTGCCACTGTGGCAAGACTGGACAACCGACATGGCGGGGTACGACGCGTTGCTGGACGAGATGTCGTAGGGACTCTGGCATGCGGATCCTCAAACGCATCCTCGTTACCCTGCTGCTCGTCATCGGCCTGGCCATGGGCGGGTTCGTCGCGTGGGCAAACACGCCTGCAAAGCCCTCGGCCGAGGCTTATGCGGCCATGAAGAGCAACAACGACGTCAAGGTTTCCCTCGATGCGGCCGGGCGTCTGCTGTTCGATCCGATCGGGGTACAGAACGGGGTCGGCTTCATCCTCTACCCGGGTGGACGCGTCGACCCACGTGCCTATGCCCCTCTCGCCCGCAGTATCGCCGCCCGCGGCAGTGTCGTCATCGTCGCGCCGATGCTGTTCAACCTTGCCATTCTCTCGCCGGAACGAGCCCAGGAGATTATCGACACATACCAGGGGATTCGTGTGTGGGTAATCGGAGGTCACTCGCTGGGCGGCTCCATGGCGGCACGCTTCGCCCGCCTCCACACCAGGGAGATCCAGGGACTCGTCCTTTGGGCTTCGTACCCTGCGAGTTCCGACGACCTGTCCGCGTCGGCCCTCCCCGTCCTGTCGGTGAGCGCGTCCAGAGACGGGTTGGCAACGCCTGCCAAGATCATGGCAGCACGGCTGCTGCTGCCCCCGACAACCACGTATCGGCCCATCGATGGCGGCAACCACGCCCAGTTCGGTTCCTATGGCGCACAGATGGGTGACCACGCGGCCACCATCCCTGCCGCCGAGCAGTGGCGCCTGGTCGTCCAGTCGACTGCCGACTTCCTCGCGCAGGCGGCGACACAGCCGCAGTGAGACGCTTCGCGCGTGCTGTAGCGCTTGTCCTTGCCGTCCTGCTGGTCCTGCTCACCTTCGGGCCATTCCTCGTCCCGGTGTACCCCTACCAGGGCAGGACGCAGGAGGAACTCGCAGACCCAGACAGCAGGTTCATCGCCGTGCGCGGCCTGCAGTTTCACTACAAGATGTATGGGAAGGGCGAACCCCTCTTCCTGCTCCTGCATGGGTTCGGGTCCAGTACGTTCACCTGGGACCGGGTCGCTCCCACGCTCGCAGGGCTCGGGACAGTCGTCGCTTATGACCGCCCGGGGTTCGGGCTTTCCCAGCGCCCCCTGCGGCCTGACTGGCCCGGCTACAACCCATACGATGCTACGGAACAGGCACAACTTGCCCTGGAACTGATGCATGCCTTGGGATTCGAGAAGGCCGTCCTCATCGGCAACTCGGCCGGAGGAGGTGTCGCACTCGACATGGCCCTGAAGGACCCGCAGGCCGTGCAGGCAATGGTCCTGGTCAGTCCCGCGGTTTCGGGCGGGAGCAGGTCAAACCCGCTTGTGGATTGGCTCATCCACACGCCACAGGTGCAGCATCTGGGCCCTCTGTTCGTCGGGGCCCTGGTCCCCCGTCTCCAATCGGCGATCGCGACTGCATGGCACGATCCGGCGAGCATGCCGTCAGACGTCGTCCCAGCCTATCGGAAGCCTCTGACGGCAAGCAACTGGGACGCGGGACTGTGGTACGTCACGTCAGCCCCCGGACAGCTGGACCTGTGGGGTCAGGTCGGCTCCATCCAGAACCCCACGCTGATCGTCCATGGCGACGACGATCGGATCATCCCCCAGTCGGACAGCAGACGCCTCGTTTCCCTGAACAGCCACTTCACGTTCGTGCCCCTCGCCGGACTCGGTCATGTCCCACAGGAAGAGGGCCCTCAGACATTTCTGGACGTCGTGCTGCCCTGGCTGACGAAGATTCCTGGCCTGGTACCGGCAGTCAGCGCCCCCTGAGGAGCTCGCTGAGGGAGACGAAGCTGTAGCCCTGAGCCGCCAGCTCGGGGAGGACCGCTTTCATGGCGCCGTACGTCGCCATGCTGTTGGCGTGACCCACGAAGATGACGCCAGGGCTAATGAACCGCCGGACCGTCGCGACGCTGAGTCCTGCCGACCGATTGGGTCCCGTATCTTCGATGGTCCACGCCGAACCCACCGTCAGGTATCCCTGGTCGCTCACGATGCCCATCAGGTGGCTGTCGTCGGCGAAATAGGGAAACCGGAAGTACGGCCGGCTCGTCAGCCCCATGCCGTTGAGAACCTGTTCACACGCCTGGATTTGTTTGACGAACGTGTCGTCGGTAATGGCCGTCGCGGCCGGATGACTCAGGGTATGGTTGCCGATATCATGTCCGAGCCGCGCCATGGTGCGCACGGCCTCTGGATGGCTGCGGACGTTTGTGCCGACGACGAAGAAGGTACAATGGCCGTTGTACTCGCGGAACAGCTCGGCGATGCGGACTGCCGCCACGGCGTCCCAGTTGTCGTCAAAGGTGAATGCCACCACCTTGCGGGTCGTCGTAACACGTTTCAGGTTCGTGTGGGTGAGGTCGACCGTCTCGAGCTGAGCCAACTGGCCCTGACGAAGCCATGGTTCCTTCTGCCACTGCGTCGAGTAGGCGACAAAGATGTCGTCTGTGGAGGTCCGCTTCCCCACAAAGGCTCCCATCGGTTCCATCAGCTCGCGCAGTGGAACGTACAACTGGCCGCCTGACAGGACCGGCGCGACGCCCCAGGAGAAGTCGAGAAGACCCTGACGATAGGTAGGGGACATCCCCTTCCAGACCGCATGGCGGGACCCGATCGTGAGAGCGGAACCGGCGGGTGAGACCGCATAGACGGCGCCCCATGCCTGATGCAGGACGCTGAAGGGAACCAGAACGGTCTCCCCGATGCGCATCCCCCTAAGGGATAGCCTCGCGCCGTTCAGCGAGATGGCGAGACTCTTATCGACACTCAGCAGACGGAACCATGATGTCGTATCGACCGCCTGAGCAGAAGGCACAGGCTGCAACGTCGCTCCAGTACAGCAGAATGCGAGGAGCACAACCACAAACCACCGCAACGTCCTGCAGTTCATCCCCACCTCTTCAGCCCGACCAGCCTCTCCCTGCGAGTATAGCGGAGGGCGGCCATTCGGCAACCGGGTCCTGCCCGGGACCTTCCGGCAGGACCTGTGGCTTTGAGACGGGCATTGATGCTCTCAGGTTCCCGGGCTCAGGCGTCCCAGGTGGCTCCCGCAGACCTGTATTGCAGCGCCTCGCTGATATGTTCCGCGCCGACGCGCTGAGCTCCGTCCAGGTCGGCACTGGTACGGGCGACCTAGAGGACCTTGTCATATCCCCGTCCGCTGATGCTAAACCGCGTGACGGCCATGGCAAGGAATGCCTGAGCGTCGTGGTCCAGCGTGACGAGCTTGCGCACCTGTGGACCGGAAAGGTCAGCGTTGGCGCGAAGGCCGCGCTCCTCGAGGACTCCCCGCGCACGCTCCCGGGCAAGGGTGACACGGTTACGGATTGTTGCGGACGTCTCGCCTGCCCGCAGCTCGCCCAGCTCCGACGCCTGAAGGCGCGGAACCGAAAGGACCATGTCAAAGCGGTCCAGGAGCGGTCCGCTGATCCGGCTGCGGTACCGCCTCACATCAGCAGCCGAACAGATGCAGGGATGGGTTGTATCGCCGTACCAGCCGCATGGACACGGGTTCATCGCTGCCACGAGCAGAAAACGGGCAGGGTACGTCAGGGTCTGACGAACGCGCGCAATGGTGACGGTACCACTCTCGAGGGGCTGACGCAGGACCTCCAGGACATCCCTGTGAAACTCCGGCAGCTCGTCCATGAACAGGACACCGCGGTCCGCGAGCGAGATCTCGCCCGGGCGCGCCGCGGCTCCTCCGCCGATGACGGCAATGCTGGATGCCGTGTGGTGAGGGTGACGGAACGGGCGCAGTTCCACCATGGACTGTCCGTCCATCAGCAGGCCGGCGGCGCTGTAGACGGTCGTGACCTCCAGAACCTCCTCGCGCATCATCGGTGGCATGATCCCTGGCAGACGTTCTGCAAGCATCGTCTTGCCCGAACCGGGCGAGCCGCTGAGCAGGATGTTGTGCCCTCCGGCCGCAGCAATTTCCATGGCCCTCTTGGCCGTCGCCTGGCCCTTGACGTCTGCGAAGTCCAGCGGTGAATCGACCGCTCCAACGGGCGGCTCATAGGCCGGGATAACCTGGATCACCGGCCCCTCGACGAGTGCCTGCACCACGTCGCTGAGGCCGACAGAGGGCAGAAGGCGGGTTCCCTCGAGGAGGGCAAGCTCACCCACGTTCTGGTGCGGTACGACATAGGTGTGCGTCCCATCGGCAGCAGCAAGACCGGCGACAGCAGGCAGGACTCCGTGGACGGGCCGCAACGTCCCTTCGAGCGAGAGCTCACCAAGGAACACGTACCCGTCGAGTGATGCCTCGAGCTGGCCCGACGCCTTGAGGATGCCGATGGCTACGGGGAGGTCAAAGAACGCGCCTTCCTTGCGAAGATCAGCCGGAGCGAGGTTCACCGTGATGCGGTGAACAGGAAAGTGGAAGCCGGCATTCCGGATGGCGCTCTTGACGCGCTCGCGCGCCTCCTGGACCGTTGCGTCCGGCAGGCCCACGATGGTGAATACCGGCAGGCCGTCGGCGATGTCGACCTCGACCTGCACGGGATGGGCCGTCAGGCCGACGACGCTAACGCTCGCTACTGTCGCATACATCGCTTGCGCGCCGTTCCAGAATCGACTTCAGGTTCGCGACGTCACCCGGGAAGCTGAGCATGCGCACCGCTTCCTCTGCCTCGAAAAAGGCGCCCATCCTGAGCTCGCGGTTGACGGTCACCTGTGTATCCGTGGTCTCCATCTCAAACCAGTACACGATCTTCCGGTGGACCGCCTTGTCCATGTAGGAGTAGAAGTGGAACGACGACATGCCTCCCTTTCCCTTGATGAGGGCATGCAGACCGGATTCCTCCAGGACTTCCCGGAGGGCAGCCTGCTCGTGGCTTTCTCCGAGCTCGACATGTCCTTTCGGGAAGACCCATACTCCCTTCAGGTTCTTGAGAACGAGCACCTTGTCACCGTTGAAGACGATGCCTCCAGCGGTGATCTCGGTGACCTCGCCCCTCTTGCGGGTCACGCCTGATCAGTCTGCCGTCAGGGCAGCGCTA
>JAPLGJ010000189.1 GCA_026390215.1 Caldisericota bacterium | reverse complement strand
CCCAGTCGATTACCGTGACACGTCCTCTGAGGGACGGCGTCATCGCGGACTTCACCGTAACAGAGAAGCTTCTTGAGTACTTCATCCGAAAAGCCTCCGGAACAGGTCTCTTTGCCCGTCCACGTGTGCTTGTCGGCATCCAGTCCGGTATCACCCAGGTTGAGATGAAGGCGGTCGTCGATGCAGCCCTGAACGCCGGTGCGCGAGAGGCAAAGCTTATCCAGGAACCCATGGCAGCAGCCATCGGCGCCGACCTCCCCGTCGCTGACGCCCGCGGAGTCATGATCGTCGACGTCGGCGGTGGTACCGCCGAGGTGGCGGTCATCTCGATGAAGGGTATCGTCACATCGCGGTCACTGCGCATTGCAGGCGACGAAATGACAGAAGCTATCGCAACGCATATCCGTCGCCGCTACAACCTGCTCATCGGAGATGTGACGGCCGAGGAAGTCAAACTCGCCATTGGCTCGGCATATCCGCTCGAAACCGAGAAGACCTATGAAGTACGCGGCAGAGACCTGATCAATGGCCTGCCAAAGTCGGTCGAAGTCACGAGCGAGGAGATTCGCGACGCACTCAAGGAACCATTGGAGCAGATTCTGGCGACGATCAAGTCGGCACTCGAACTGACCCCGCCCGAACTGTCGGCCGACATCATCGATAGCGGCATCATGCTGACGGGTGGTGGCGCGCTGATCATGGGCTTTGACAAGTTCATCTCCACCCGTACGGGCATTCTCGTCACCATCGCAGAGGACCCGTTGCAGTGTGTCGCCAAGGGCGCAGGCAAGGTCCTCGAAAACTACGATTCGCTGCACGAGGTTCTGATATAGCGAATGCCCGGTCCGGTACGGAAGCCTACCCGCAGGTCCACCAGCCTTCTCTTCATAGCGCTGTTCCTTACGCTGGCAACCATCATCGGACTGGCGTCCTATGGGGTTACGCTTGGAAGTCTTGCACTCAGCGGAGTCCAGCGCGTTGCCCGGACGCTTGGCAGGGCAGTCTCCGCTGCAACTGACAGTGTAGCCGCATATGGACACGCCCTGGCGTTTGCCCGAGGTGTCTACGCTGAGAACGAGGCGCTCCGCAGCGAGAACCAGTATCTTGACGCTCGGCTTCGTCTCGCTCTCGGCGATCACGACGAACTGAAACAGCTGCAAGCACAGCTGTCGGTCCAACAACAGCTGCCGGTCAAGAGTGTCCTTGCCCAGGTGACGGGAAGAGCAATGGGTATGCGCTCTCTGGATGTATTCATTGACCACGGAACAGCCCTCGGGGTAGCCGACGGCGCCGGCGTGTTTGTCGCAGACTTCACCGGCCAAGCCTACGTGTATGGCAAGGTCCGGGGCGCCTTCACATCGACTGCCACAGTGATCCCTCTGCTCGACAGCAGGTGCGTCATCTCCGGCATCAACCGCCGAACCGGGGAGGATGTCCTCGTCAAGGGCACCGACGGAGAGTACTGTGAACTGTCGTACGTCTCACCACTGCCCCAGTTCCAGGCAGGTGACATCGTCGTCACTTCCAGCAGCTCAGCAACCTTTCCTCCCAACATCCCTATCGGCAGAGTCGATGCATTGACCGGGGGCACTGTGACACGGCTCGTCCTGCGCCCGTTTGCAGCCATATGGGCGACACGCTACCTTCTGGTCACACAGGGCTCGAAATGAACCTGAAACGGCAGTATGCCATCCTGGCCGGGGTCCTGTCCGTGGAAGCATTCGTGTTTGCCTTGTTTGGCAGCGTTGCGTTGCGTGCCCCGGGCGCGGGAGTCTTCGGCTTCCTCGTGGCAGCGGCCATCGTGTTCTATTACAGCGTACGTCACCCCACTCCCTTCGGCGTTGCTGCCGGACTCTTCAACACACTCCTTCTTTCCTATTTCAGCCAGTCGCGGGGGCTGCCGACTGCCCTGCTGCTTCTGCTCGTCACGGGCACCTCGCCCTACGTCGAACAGCTTACTCCTGGCCTGGCTCGCATAGCCTTCACCGGCGCCTATGCAGTCGTGGCACTCCTTCTCTCTCTCTTCAGCAGAGGCAGTGCTCCTCCCGGTCTCGCGGCCCTCTTCTGGTATTTGGTCGTGGCAGTCGTCACGGGGCTCGTCGGGTCCCGCTACCTCCTCAGGCGTTCGCCACTCGAGCAGAGTCATGGATAAGCTTCAGCAGTACCGGCAAACCCGGCGATTCCTTGCGGTCACTGTTGTCTTCACGCTGATCCTGCTGGGTATCATCGCCCGCCTCTACTTTCTGCAGGTCGTCAAAGGCACCTACTATGCGGGAGTCGCGGAAGACAACCGTCTTCGCATCATCAGCACAGCTGGTCCACGGGGGGAAATCCGCGACAGGAACGGCATCGTCCTCGCAACGGACGTCCCTTCGTTCGACATCGTCGTGACGACCTACGACCTCGAAAACGCTGACCAGGAGTTGGGCGTCGTGGCCCAATTGACAGGAACGAAGCTTCAGACTCTCAAGGACACCGTGAAAGAGGCGGGCGTCGGGCCATTTACGCCCATCACCGTCGCCCGCAACGTCAGCAAGCCCGTCGCATTGAAACTTGCGGAACAGGAACCAGACCTTCCTGGCATCCAGCTCGTCATGTCGACCAGGAGATCATATCCCCAGGGAACGTTGGCGGCACATGTCCTCGGATATACAGGTGAAATAGGCGACACTGAACTCGAGAAGCTGCGGGCGGACGGCTACGTCATGAAGGACACGATCGGCAAGGAAGGCATCGAGCTGCAATACGAGTCGCTGCTACGTGGCCAGAAGAGTCAGAAACTCATCGAGGTGGATGCCGGCGGCAAGGCCGTGAAGACGCTCCAGGAGAAGCCTGCTGCACCTGGAAAGAGCATCATCCTGACCATCGATGCCCGTCTGCAGAAGATGTGCGAGGAGCTCCTCGGCAGCAACCAGGGTGCAGCGATCATGATGGACCCGCGCAACGGAGATCTCCTCGCATTGGCAAGCGCACCCACCTTCGACCCGAACAAGTTCATCTCCGGGATCTCCACCGAAGACTGGAAGACGTGGTCCGTCAAAGGATCTCTGTTCAACCGGGCCATTGCGGGTGCATTCCCTCCGGCGAGCACGTTCAAGGTCGTCACCGGAACGGCGGGGCTGGAAACGCATACCATCACGGACCGAACCATCATCTACTGTGGTGGGGGCCTGACGGTCGGCGGACGGCTGTTCAAGTGCTGGATCTGGCCGGGAGGTCATGGCAACGAGGATATCTACAAGGCCTATGCCGACTCCTGCGACAGCTACTTCTTCACCGTTGCTCGCCTGGTTGGTATCGAGACACTGGCCACCTACGCGCACAGATTCGGCATCGACAAGCCCACCGGCATCGATCTCCCTGGCGAGAGGACCGGCTTCTACCCGACACCAGAGTGGAAGCTCGACAAGTACAACGAACCCTGGTACGAAGGAGATACGATGAACATGGGCATCGGCCAGGGATACATGCTGGAAACGCCCATCCGCAACATCTCCATCTTCAGCTCGATTGGGATGAACGGGACTCTGTGGCGCCCCCACTTCCTGAAGGCTTCGGTCGACCCCATCACCAAAGCGGAGGCGGTGACGACGCCTGTCGTTCAGGATACCCTCGGCATAAGCGCGACCACGCTGGCGACCGTGAAGAAGGGCCTCAATCTCGTCTCGCAGACTGGCGGAGTGACAAGCATTCAAGTCAAGGGCATTGAGGTCTGCGCAAAAACCGGTACGGCCGAAACCGGTACGCTGAATCTGTACCATACATGGCTGGTGGCATTCGCACCGATGGACAATCCCCAGGTAGCGGTCCTTCTCATGTTCGAGAACTCGCCCTATGAGCGCAGTACCAGTATGGCTCCACTCGTTCACCGCATGTTGCAGCAGTATTTTGATCTGTACGGAGGGGAAAATGGCAGCAACTAGTCCGACAAACATCGTCGTGTTCAAGGGGAACCAAACGGAAATCCTGGCTCTCGTCAACCCCAAGGCAACGTGGAAGGAAGCCTCGCACGTGCTCGTCGTCCAAGCGGCCGCCCAGCATCAGATCCTTCCTCAGCTCAAGCTCAAGGTCGACCTGCAAAACCGGGCTTGCGGCCTCAAGACGCTGACCAAGCTGGAAAAGGATCTGCGCAAGGTCGTGGGCGACAACCTGGGCATCACCAACTACCGCATACGGGAATCGAAGAAGAGCACCCCTCCACCTGAGACAGCCTTGATCATCACTCGTGACCTCATCAGGGGCGAAGTCATCCAGACGACCAAAGACGTCGTCGTGGTCGGCTCCGTTCTCGAGGGATCGCGTGTCGAGACCATGCGTTCCTGCTTCGTGTTCGGCGCCATCAGGGGAACCATCCTGGCTGGCACCATGGGGACCCCGGATGCGATCATCACGTGCCTCGAGGTCGCTGGCGGCGCCTCACTTTCCATCGGCAAAGCAAGCGCAGTCCTTCATCTGGCCCCGGCTGGAATGCGCGGTCACTACTACGTGGCGAGCGCCGCTCAAGGCCGGCTGAACGTCGAAACACGCTTTCTGGAGTAGCAGCGCCCTGTGAAGCCCCATCGCCTGCCGCTCGTCTTCATCACAAGCGTCGTGCTCCTCATCGGGTTCGGCCTGGGGACGTTCTATGCCGCCAGCCTTGCGGAGCGGTACACGCTTGGGCACTTCGGCAGTTTCTACTCCTATTTCCTGAAGACACTTCTGCTGCTTGGCCTCAGTGTAGCCATCGCGGTCATGCTGCAATTCGTGAACTACCGGGTCTTCCGGTTTCTCACGATCCCGATGTACGTCATTCAGACGGGGCTGCTGGTGGCAGTGTTGTTCGTCGGGCGTGGCATGTACGGTTCACGGCGCTGGATCCCTGTCGTCGGGTCCTTCGGCCTTCAGCCGAGTGAGATACAGAAGCTGGTCATCATCATTGTCGTCGCGTTCATCCTGACACTCCCCGAGAAGAAGCTCAACACAGGCCTGAAAATCCTCGTCGTCGTGGCCGCCGTCGTGCCATCCGTTCTTCTGGTCATGAGGCAACCGGACCTGGGTTCCGCCAGCCTCCTGCTCGGAATCTCTGTCGTCATGCTGGTTCATTTCCGGCTCACCGGCCGCCAGCTGCTGGTTCTGGGAGTGGTCTTGGCACTTGCAGCAGGCGGTGTGTGGCTCAGCCTCAGGCCATATCAGCGTACACGCATCGAGACCTTCCTGAATCCACAGGCAGACCCGCTCGGTGATGGCTACAACGTCATCCAGTCCATTGTAGCCACCGGATCAGGCGGCATCTGGGGTCGTGGCATCAAAGGAAGCACCCAGGCTCCTCTTTCGTTTGTGCCCGTGCAGTATGCCGACTTTGTCTTCTCTCTCGTCGGAGAGCTGTTTGGGTTTGCCGGCAGTGTAGTGCTCGTCCTTCTCTTCATCATGCTCCTCTGGTCAACGTTCCTCATTGTTCGCTCGCTGACCGACGACTTCGCCCGCTATATCGTCATGGGCATAGGGGCCATGTGGTTTCTGCAAGCTGCCGTGAACATGGGCATGACCATCGGGCTGTCGCCCGTCACCGGCATCCCACTGCCGTTTATCAGCTATGGCGGATCGTCCCTGCTCACGCACGTTGCGGCCGCTTCCATCGTCGTAAGTGTCTACCGCACCCGCGACGAACTAAGGTTCTAACATGGATATGCACTCTCTCGAACGCTTCGAAGGTCCTTCGCGCTATGCAGGAAACGAGCTCAATGCGGTCCACAAGAACTGGGAGGGTCGCTTCCGGGTTGCGCTCAGCTACCCGGACCTCTACGAGGTCGGTATGTCGTCACACGGCATCCAGATCCTCTATCACCTTCTCAACGCCATCGACAGTGTCGTCGCAGAACGTGCGTTCGCCCCGTTCCACGATCTCGAGGCCTGGCTGAGAGAGCACGAGGCCCCCCTCTTCTCTCTCGAAAGTCGCCAACCTCTGGGCTCGTTTGACGTCATCGCCTTCAGCCTTGGTACGGAACTCGTCTATACGAACCTGCTCAACATGCTTGACCTGGCCGGACTCCCCGTTCGGTCAGAGGACCGAAGCGAGTGGCCGATCGTCATTGCCGGCGGCAGCTGCACGTTCAACCCCGAACCCATGTCCGACTTCGTGGACGCATTCGGTATCGGCGACGGCGAAGACCTCTTCCCGGAAATCGTGCAGAGTCTTGCAGCGTCGCGCGCAGTCAGAGCAACCCGTCATGACGCGCTGGAGAAGCTCGCGCGGGACGTCGAGGGAGTCTATGTCCCATCCCGGTACAGAACACGCTCTGCCCTTGGCGGTGCGCCGTACGTCGTCGCCGAACCCATCTCGTCGGGAGTCCCGGCGACGGTGCGCAAACGCGTTGTCAAGAGCCTTGACGACACATCTGCTCTGGTCAGCCCCATTGTCCCGTATCGTGAACTTGTCCATGACCGGGGCGTCATCGAGCTGTTCCGTGGATGCGTACGAGGCTGCCGCTTCTGCGAGGCCGGCATCTCCTATCGCCCCACCCGGGAGCGCTCGCTGGCATCCATCCAGAAGCAGCTTGAGCAGCTCGTCGCCAACACCGGCTACGAAGAAGTTGGATTGCTGTCTCTGAGCAGTACGGACTACAGTGACCTGCCGGGACTGGTCAACCTGGTGCGCGCGTACAGAGAAGAGCACAAGGTGGCCATTTCATTCCCATCACTCCGCATGGACAACTTCCCCGGCTATCTCGCAGACGAAATCAAGCAGACACGCGAAGGCTCGTTGACGTTCGCCGTCGAAGCCGGCAGCCAGCGCCTCCGCGACGTCATCAACAAGAACATCACGGAAGACTCGATCTTTGAAACGCTGCGGACCGTGTTTGGCAAGGGCTGGCATCTCGTCAAGTTCTACTTCATGTTCGGCCTTCCGACCGAGACGGAGCAGGACCTCGACGCCATGGTTGACCTGGTGAGCCGCATTACCACGTTTGGCAGGGGCTTTCGCAGGGACATCGCCATCAATCTCAGCATCAACCCGTTCGTACCTCGCCCTGATACACCGTTCCAATGGTGCGCCCAGGATACGCCTGAGGCGTACGACGCCAAGATCGATCACCTCCGCAAAGGCTTCAGGGCCTTGAAGGGAAAGCTCCATATCGACTTTGGCGATCCACGCATCGCCTTCCTCGAGGGACTTCTCAGCCGGGGCGACCGCAGAGTCGGACGAGTCATCGAGACGGCCTGGAAGAACGGAGCAGCATTCGACGCATGGCGTGAGTCTTTCAGGTTCGATGTGTGGCAGCAGGCTATTGCCGCCTCGGGCCTCGACCCCGCCGACGTTCTGTATCGCAGTATTCCTCTGCAGAGTGAACTGCCCTGGCAAGTCATTGATGCCGGGGTCTCGACTGACTTCCTCCGTGAGGACTACATGTCAGCAGAGAAGGGCAAGCTTCTCGCAACCTGCCGCGAGACCGGTTGCCATGCATGCGGCATCCAGGAGTATCTGGATCCCTGTCCCACCTCGGCGCTCTTGGGTGTCACAAACCCTTGACACAGCTGCGCCATCACATAGCATGCTGATATCCTAGCGTGGAGGTGGACGACCATGGAGCAGAAGTCGAGTGGAACCGTCAACAACGATCTGATCTTCGGAGTTCTGTGCTATCTGGGCATCCTTTGGCTCATCCCGCTTCTTTCCAACAAGAAGAACGAGTTCTTCCGCCTGCACCTGGCGCAAGGACTCGTCGTCCTGATCCTGGAAGTCATCCTCGCAGTTCTGGGCCGCATTCCACTCATCAGGTTCGTGGCAGGCTGGTTCTGGTTCCTGCCGGGGCTCATTTCCGCACTTGCGATCATCAAGTTGCTCACCGGCGATACCATGTACCACGTGCCGGTGGTCTACGACATCAGCACGAGTTTCAAGTTCTAGAAGGCCCCAGGTACCTGTCCAGCTCGGCGAGGATGCGCACTTCGGCTTCGCCGAGATCACTCGTGATGGTGCAGCCGGCGGCGAGCACGTGACCCCCGCCACCAAACGCGGTTGCTATGCGTTTGACGTCGAACCCGTACTTCCCACGAAAGCTGACCTTGACCGAACCGTCTGATGCCTCCTTGAACAACACGACCGCCTTTGTTCCTGCAATGCGCCGCAATTCGTCTGTGATGCCTTCCGTGTCCTCATCCAGTGCGCCCGAGTCCTCAAGCATGGTCCGGGTCACGTAGGATACAACCACCTGCCCGCCGTACATGAGGCGCGAAGCTGCCACAGAAGCAGCCATGAGCCATACGCTTCCGTATGGTTTGGATTCGTAGATGCACCGGGAGATCTCATCGGGTGACGCGCCCAGTTCGACCAGCTGAGCTCCGTGCACCAGGGACAGAGCCCTCGTATTGGCGTACTGGAATGATCCGGTGTCCGCAACCAGACCGGTATAGAGAGCTGAGGCGATCCTGGCGTCGATGAGCTGCGGGTCGATGAGATTGAACAGGTCGAACAGGACCTCGCAGCACGAACTGGCCGAACCGTCGATGGCGAACACCTCGCCAAAGCCTGCGTTTGTCTCGTGGTGGTCGATCACCAGATGCTCTGCCCCGGAGAGAAACAGAGACTTCCACTCACCCAGGCGGTCCACATCGGCGGCATCTGCGCTCAGGCACGTCACATGCGCGGTGCCAATGTGAGCCGCGGCCTGGACAGCGGGCATGGTGTTCAGCAGTTCATCTGTTGCAAGAAACCGGTAGACACTCTGGATCTGGCCAGGGACAAACGCATGAACGGTCTTGCCCATTGCCTGCAGATACAGCGTAAGCGCCACCACGGAGCCCAGAGCATCGCCGTCGGCAAACTCGTGGGTGAACAGAAAGACATCACTCGCAGCGCGAATCCTCCATGCGATTGCGTCAAGACCGGTGCCCCTCATGAATCGGCGGGATCCTTCTTCTCGTTCTTCTCGAGCTCAGTGAGCAGTTCGACAACCTGAGTCCCCTTCACGAACCCTTGATCGAAGTGGAACGAAAGGAGGGGCGTGAAACGCATCGAGACGTCCGTCGCCAGCCTCTGCTGAAACTTGCTCGAGGCTCTGGACAGGGCCGCCATGAGAGCCTTGTGATGACTCTCGTCATTTGACAGACTCGACACGTAGACCTTCGCCAAGCGCGTATCGTTCGACAGCTCGATGTGTGTAACCGTCAAGAGTCGCAGGTCGGGGTCGTCCATCATGATGAGCTGGCCCTCGACACTACGACGTATGAACGCTTCCAGCCGCAGCCTACGGATGTTCTTCATGCATACCTCACTTCGTGCTCACCGCACAGATGCGGTGAGCTCATTTACATCGATTCGGGGAGAGTGACGCCCAGAACGTGGGCATATGCCTGCAGGAGACGCTGTGACGCCAGCACGAGCAGCATGCGGGCCTGTGCCAGGTCTGCGTCTTCCTGGATGACCTTTTCTTTCTGATAGAATGCGTTGACTGACTTGGCAAGTTCACTTGCGAGATACAGGATCCGATGGGGCTGTCTCGTCCTTGCGGCATCATCGACCTCGTCCTGCGCTTTCAGGAGACACTTCAGCAATTCGCGGTCCTCAGCAGTCGTCAGCCGCGAAACGTCGACCGGGCTTGCCACGGAAGGGACGACGGCTCCGATGCCACGCGACTGACGCTCCACGCTGCAAAGCCTGGCATACGTGTACTTGAGGTAGTATGCCGGGTTGTCGAGTGAGTTCCTCTTGGCAACCTCAAGGTCGAACTCCAGCTCAGAGTCAGCCGACGAGAGGAGGAAAAAGACGCGCGCCTGGTCCTTGCCCACCTCACGCACGAGGTCGGCCAGCTCGATGATCTCGCCTGTCTGTTTGGACAGGACGACACGCTGCCCACCGCGCAGGAAGTGCACGATCTGGTAGATGATGACCTCCAGGAAACCATCGGGGAGTCCTAGACTCTTCATGAGGGCCTGCATGGGAAGGATGTGCCCAATATGATCCGCCCCAAAGACGTCAATGCTTTTGACATACCCGCGATGGAACTTGTTGAAGTGGTAGGCCGCATCGGTGAGTGTGTAGGTTGGCTCTCCATCACGCCGTACAAGCACCCTGTCCTTGTCGTCGCCGAAATCGGTCGAGCGCAGCCAGACGGCATCGTCCTTCTCATAGACGACGCCTCGATCCCGGAACTGCTGAAGAACACGGTCGTTCCATCCGTTCTCGATGAGATACCGTTCCGAGAACCAGGTGTCGAAGGAGACGCCCATTTCTTCCAGTGCCTGGCGAATCGATGCCAGCACAAGGCTCTTCCCGTCCTCTTCTATGGCAGCAAGGCGCTGTTCTTCAAGCAGGGAACGCAACTCCGACCCTTTTCGATCAAAGATGGCTTGCGCCAGATCCGACACATATGCCCCGTGGTACCCTTCCTCGGGCATGGCATGCTCCAGCCCCATCATCGGAAAGAGATAGTGCGCAATTGACTCCGTGAAGAACTTCATCTTCGACCCATAGTCGTTGACGTAGTACTCGCGATCCACATCATATCCCTGGGTCTCCAGAAGTGTCGCGAGCACCGATCCGAGCGCTGCTCCACGGCCGTTGCCCACGTGCAGGGGTCCTGTCGGGTTGGCACTCACAAACTCCACCTCGATCTTCTGGCTGTTCCCCGCCTTCTGGAGCAGCATGGCCGGGTCTGTGCCAAGCATGGAACTCAGCTGATCAGCCACGAACGTATCGGACAACTGAATATTGATGTAGCCGGGGGCGACAGCCTCCGCGAGTCCTGCGCATGCCATGCCCGCGACAGCAGGCTGCAGTTCATCAGCTATGACGACGGGTGCCTGGTGCCGCGTCCTGGCCAGCTTCATGGGAAGCGACAGCGTGTAGTCCAGAAACCCGGGGCGGGACAGCGAGCAGAGCGCAAGGGGGGCCTCCTCCGCAGAGAGGAGGTCCCCAAGCGCAAGACTGACCTGTCGGTCTATTGTCTCACGTAGGTTCAGCACTCAGTCAACTTCCTTTCTTGTCACGATGACTGGTGACCAGGTGGCGAGCTGCGTACGTCGAATCGACGCGGGTGACCGCGGTGTCGTGTGGAGCAGAGAGCAGGAGGTCCGGATGCTCTTTCGCTTCCTGGCTGATCTTGATGAGGGCATCGCAGAACAAGTCCATCGTTTCCTTGCTCTCGCTCTCGGTCGGCTCGACCATCATGACCTCTTCTGCATACGGTGGGAAGTGCGGGAAGTAGATCGTCGGGGGATGGTATCCATAGTCCATGAGACGCTTGGCGATATCGAGCAGGGTGACACCATACTTGTCGTAGCCCTTCGCACTCAGAACCGTTTCGTGCATGACGGGCCTGTCGTAGGCGGGCGGGAAGTACGGGCTCAGCAGTGCCTTGACGTAGTTCGCGTTGATCACTGCCGCCCGGCTTGCCGCCAGAAGACCGTCCCGGCCCATCATCCTGATATACACGTAGGCGCGGGCGAGTACGGCGGTATTGCCGTAGAACCCTGACACACGGCCGATCGTATGCGGTCTATCCCCATCCAGGGCATACTGACCGTCCCTGCAAACAACGACGGGCGTGGGCAGGTAGTCGGCCAGGAATTTCTTGACGCCCACAGGGGCAGCACCCGGACCTCCGCCGCCGTGCGGCGTGGAGAATGTCTTGTGGAGATTCAGGTGAACCACATCGAACCCCAGGTCACCTGGACGGATGAGCCCCATGAGAGCATTCAGGTTCGCCCCGTCGTAGTACAGAAGACCTCCTCGGGCATGCACGAGTTCGGCAATCTGCGTGACGTTCTCCTCAAACAGGCCCACAGTGTTCGGGTTGGTCAGCATGATGGCCGCCACCGTATTGTCCATGAGCTTGTCCAACGCATCCATGTCGACCCCGCCTCGCTCGTTGGAGGGCACGGTCACGACCTCGAATCCCGACATCGCTGCCGATGCAGGATTCGTCCCGTGGGCAGAATCTGGGATGAGCACTTTCGTACGGCCGGCATCGTGGTCTCGCATGTAGGCGTGGATGATGAGCATGCCAGTGAGCTCGCCATGGGCCCCACAAGCGGGTTGAAGTGTGAAGTCGTCCATGCCTGTGATCTCCCGCAGAGACTCCTTCAGCTCGAACTCCATTTGCAGGACGCCCTGGTTGTCCACGACGTCATCCAGTGGGTGACGCACGGTCAGCCTTGCATCGGCGGCCATTCGCTCGTTGATCTTCGGGTTGTACTTCATCGTGCACGACCCGAGGGGGTAGAAACCGGTATCGACGCCGTAGTTGGTCCTGGCCAGATTCGTGAAATGGCGCACGAGGTCAAGTTCGCTGACCTGTGGCAACGGTTTCGTCGCAGTGCGAGCGAACTCAGGGACGCACATTTCGGCCGCCACGTGGTCCTCCTCGAAGCCAAACGAGAATGCCGATCGACCTGCCACGCTCTTCTCATAGAGGGTCATCTTCCACCACCTCAGCTCAAGGCGCCGAGAACCTGCTCAAGAAGACTATCCTTGAGCATCTCGGTCGCACAGATCAGATATGTGTGAGGCATCCCCTGAACGTCCGGGGCGACGCCACGAGCAAGAACGAGCGGCGGGAACACCGGCAGGCCAGCCAGACGGGACCGCATATCTTCAGGAGCAATTGAACTGGCCACGACCGCTTCGTTGAATACGGGGCTGTGCTTGAAAACGCGGGCGAAGTTCCCGGTGCCCTCCAAGCCCCTGATGAGCTTCTCCAGCTTCGCAACGTTCTCACAGGCAAGTGCTCTGAATCCCGATTCGCCCACACTGCCGAGGTATACGGCCGCCGTCAGTGCGTTGAGGGCATGGTTCGAGCAGATGTTGGACGTCGCCTTCTCACGTCGAATGTCCTGCTCGCGAGCCCTCAATGTCATGACAAATGCCTGGCGACCCTTCGTGTCGACGGACTCACCGACGATGCGACCGGGAAAGTCACGGTTGTACTTCTTCAGGGTGGCAAAGACGCCAAGATGCGGACCGCCAAACGACATCGACATACCAAGCGACTGCCCCTCACCGACGACGACGTCTGCTCCTGTGCCGAGGCCATACTTCAGCAGTCCCAGCGCCATCGCTTCGGTGAAGGACTCGACAAA